>CAYZOG010000001.1:0-9275 GCA_964480225.1 uncultured Gammaproteobacteria bacterium
GCCGGGATCATCAAAGACTCATGGAAAGTACTCACCACAAACACACAACTTACACGGCTGATTTTCAGTAAGTCATTTGTGTTTATTGCGGCCTTTATTGTGTGGCGTTTTCATCAGGAGTACTTCACCCAAATTGGAATTTCAATTATCACACTTGGAATCGCGTGGTCCGGCCTAAATGTGATTTCATTTTTGACGAAAAAATACATTCATCGCATTGCCGCAAAACGATCATTGCTTTGGCGTGTAAAAGCCCTGCACTATATTATTTTGGCAAGCCTTGCTGGGATTTTGGTGGCGATCAATATCGCTCCGGCACCATATGTAATCCTCGCGTTCTTTATGGTTATGGCTTGGGGAGAGGTTGTTCGTGGGCCGTTATTTTCAGAATTGTTTAATAAGGCTGCGTCATCATATAATCGTGCGACCACGCTTTCTTTGGCGAACTTTGTAAAAAGTATTCTCGATATCCCGCTGCTCTTTTTGGGAGCTTGGATCGTATCTATTGATATTACGTTTCCGTTTTATCTTGCGGCGGCAATTGTGTTGTTTGTTATCCTGGTTATTGACAGATACCACAAAACCTGCTAGACTAATGCCGTGATTAGGTACTCGTCAAGAGAGTATTGTCGAGTGTTCTCAGAGTGACCAATCATGAGTAAAAAACGAAATACCTACATGACTGGTAAAGTAAAGCGAATCATGGATAAGGGATACGGCTTCATCGAGACTGAAGAAGCTGATAAGGATCTCTTTTTCCACGCTGGAGCACTCGTTGATGCAAACTTCGATGAGTTGCAGGAAGGCGACGCTGTTACTTTTGACATGGAAGAGACTCCAAAGGGTCTTAACGCTGTCAACGTAGCACGCGCATAACGTCTCTTGCAGACGAATAAATCAAAAGCCGCCTCCGGGCGGTTTTTGTGTTACCATAAATTTATAACACTAGGTATATGAAAAAAAGTTTTATTTGTTTTTGGGATTTTAATTTTGTTTGGGGGTGGGTGTTCAGATAAGCGGTTTGCTGCGCCAAATGAAATTGATGATACGTTTAGAATGGAAATTGTGTTTGCGGAGGAAGAAAATAGTGATGACGCAAACGGAGAAACAACCACATTAATTTTGGAAAACAAAAACGGGAACATGTCCGCTGACTATATGTGGGAGTATAGCGGGTATCACCCGGATGAAGATTTTAATAGAAAAGTTGAGGAGAGTTTTTGGGTCCAGACAGAAACAGTTGAGGCGCTTCTTAAGATTGTGGAGGAAAACAATCTTGTGAAGCAGGTTGTTGAGGAGCGAGACACGTCGTTGTTTGGGCAGGTTGTTGATGTGAGGTTTACGTACAAAAATTTGGGCGAGCTAACAGAGTCTCGCGTGGTTGGAATGAGTGATGTGTGGGAAGGAGACAAGACAGAAGGGGGTAATATTAAGAACACAGCGTTTGTAAAAGCGGTTGATGATCTTCTCTATGAGATGATCAGCGCAGAAGATATTCGGTAGGGGCGTCACATTGACGAAACCCCTGAAATGGGCTATAAAGCGTGAGACGAACAGGTCGTCTAATAGGAGGATTGTATGAGTGAAAAACTGAGTCATGTCCACGTTGCGGTGTTTGGTGACACTGCGATGGAGACACATGCGGGGATCGTTAGTGATGAGTTGGTGCGCCGCACCTCGGGAGTGGAGATGGGGTTCCATCTTCATGACTCAACTAACAAGACCACGCCGCACATCACGCTGGCGTCCATTCCGTACCCAACTGATGCGCCGCACTACGAGGCCCCGATTGTGGAAGCCTGTGTGGTCGCGTGTAAGGCGGTGGTGGAGCAGTGGCAGGCCGACAACCGAGGGCTGACATTCCAGTTTTTGGATGTCGGTGCCGGCTTTGGCTGGCTCTGGTTGGTGACCAGCATGGAGCCGCTCACTGAGCTTCACGAGATGGTGGTTGCTCAGGACCTGGGACGCGAAAGCGTGACGCCCAGGCCGCTCTTGCCGCACGTGACGGTCGGTCGTCTCCGCGCAGAGCACAAGGCCACGCGCAAAGAGGTCAACGCAGCGTTAGCGTCAATGCGTGAGGCTGCGGGTTGCTTCATCGGACCGGCTGTGACCTACACCATGACCGGGATCGCAGTTGGACGCTCCGGCCCGCACGGGTCGTTCACGCACTTGCACGAGCTCATCAAGTTCTAGTGCAAACAACTACCCCCAAACGCAACGCCGGAAGGTTACCCTTCCGGCGTTAGTGGTTTTAGAGGTTTCCCTCGGTCTGGAGCTGCACCAGCTTGTGGTACAACCCGTTCTGGCGCATCAGTTGCTCATGCGTTCCTACCTCAGCTACGCGACCACCATCAATGATGATGATTTTGTCTGCGTGCATGATGGTAGACAATCGGTGAGCAATGAGAATCAGCGTCTTGCGTCCCTCAACGGTCTTGAGCGCTTCTTGAATTGCCCGCTCAGACTCTGCGTCAAGGTTGCTTGTCGCCTCATCAAACACTAAGATGCTTGGATCGGTGAGTAGTGCTCGCGCAATACCCACACGCTGTCGTTGTCCTCCAGAAAGTTTCATTCCTCGTTCTCCCACACGGGTCTCGTACCCGTCCGGAAGTTGTGTGGCAAACTCGTCCACACGAGCCAGCTTGGCAGCATGACGCACTGCGTCGTCGTCAGCAGTTGGATGACCGTACTTAATGTTGTCCCAGATGGTTCCACTCATGATCTCTACTTCTTGCGGCACGTACCCTGTTTGGGTTCGGTAAGTTTGAAGATCAAGATCACGCAGATCATTTCCATCAATCAGCACACGACCGCTTTGCGGATCGTAATACCTAAAGAGGAGTTTCACTAGAGTGGATTTTCCTCCACCTGAAGGGCCGGCAAATGCCACGGTTTCTCCTGGCTCAATGGTAAACGTTACGTTTTCCAGCGCGCGTTGAGCTTCAGTGTATCCAAAGCTCACGTTGTCAAACGTCACGCCACCTTGCCAGTGCGTTGGGGAAAGAGCGTCCTCCTTTACCTGCACTTTTGGCTCAGTTGTAAGAATGGTGAACATTCTGCGGATAGGGTCTGTGGCCTCAACCATCCTGTCGAGGATTTGATTGAGGTTAAACATTGAGATGTATACTTTTTCTGATAGTGTCAGGAAAAGCACCACAGAACCAATAGACAGATCGCCGTGCAGCGCCTTGTATCCTGCAAGACCCATGATCAGGAATCGTGCGGTGTTGGTTACTAGCATTCGCCAGAAGTTCATGCGAGTACCAAACGTCCACCTAAGTTTTCCAAGCGCTTCAATACGCTCTCGTTTTCCTTGATAGTGTTTGGCCTCACGAGCCTCCTGCGCAAACGCCTGCACGGTTTTAATGTGCATGACCGACTCACACAGTTGCGCTGATGATTCCTCGTGAAGATCTTCTTGTTCCTGTCGCCAGCCATGCGTGGTGCGATGGAGGTGAATGGTCAGGATGATGAAGAGTGGTAGTACCACCGCAAAGATGATGGCAAGTTGCCAGTCAACGATGGCCATCACAAGGACGGTCCAGACGATTTGGAAGAAGAGCGGGATCAGCATCCAGAGAAGCTGCGCACTAAACTCTATCACCTTCATGGTTCCACGCTCGAGCTTGGTGATTTGTTTACCAGTTTGCTCTTGTTCGTGATATCCAAGCGAGAGGGCGAGTAGTTTTTTCTGTACTTCTTGTGGGAGATAGCTCTCCAACCAGTACAGGATGCGCAAGATTGTTCTGTCTGCCATGACGTCCACAATTGTGGCAATCATTTCCACTACAAAGATTGCGGCGGCAATCCAAACAATGGCGTGTACTGTTGCAGAACCGTCTGTCAGGATGTCCAACAACTCCTTGAAGAGATATGTTGGTGCAATAAGCACGGCTTCAAGCACGATGAGTAACACCAGTGCTAAACCGATGGTTCGTTTATACGGCATTACTAACCGTATAAACTGTTTAATGAATTGTGTCATAACGGTTAGGTTATCCTCCTATCTCCTAATAGCTTTTCGCGAAAAAACTCTGCCCCTCGCAGGGCAGAGTATAAATTCAACGACTAATTTACCTAAAATTACGGCTGTTTTAGCTTAAAATTCATACACTGCCCAACGGTTGGGCTGGCGGTATCTACTGTTTCTCCATCAAAAGAGATCACAACAGATCGTGCGACAGGAGCAATTCCAGACGCACCAAAGTACGCATCGCCAGTTAGGCGTGCCATTGCGCTAGAATTGTTGTTCCAGTGTAGTTTCATATTAATTATGTCTATATATACAGACGGCCAAGCCGTCCGGAAGTTACACATTACGGAATTTGAGAGGTGGTGTCAAGCCTGGTACACTTAGGGCATATGAAAAAATACGTATTAGGAATTATTGCAGCGCTCTTGGTGGTTGTTATGCCAGTTGGAGTTTCTGCAGCAGAAGGTTCGCCACAGCAATACTCACGCGGAGATGTAATTTCTGTTGAAGAGTACACAGAAACCGTGCTTGGAACACCAGGGCAACGCGTGCAGATTGAAGTATTGTCCGGAGAGAAGGCAGGGGAACAAATTGAAATCATTCATGGCGCGGACTTCACATTACAAGATCATCAGCGCGTACATGCAGGAGACGTTGTAGTGTTGGCAACCATTGATCAGGCAGGGGAGCAGATCACATTTATTGTTGGACCGTATCGCGTGCCTGCACTTGGATGGATCGCGTTGTTCTTTGTGGTGTTGGTGTGGTTCTTAGGAAGAAGAAATGGAATTGCGTCTGTGATTGGGTTGGCGCTTACCGTGTTTGTGTTGTTGAAAATGGTGATTCCATGGATGATTGGTGGCATGAGTCCGCTGACCGCAATTTTGTTGGGTGGGGGAATTATCTCAATTGTTTCTCTCTATATTGCGCACGGCATTAACACAAGAACAAGTGTTGCGTTGTCTGGAACATTAATCACGCTTGGTCTAAGTATTGTGTTTGCATGGGTGTTTGTGATCACATCGCATCTGTTTGGATTTGGTTCTGAAGAGATTCTGTTTTTGCAAAGTGATCTGCCAGGTGGGTTTGATTTTAGAGGGTTGTTGCTGGGCGGAATCATCTTGGGAACACTTGGTGTGCTGGATGATATTACTACTGGACAGTCTGCTGCAGTTGATGAAATTCACAAAGCAAACCCTCGTCTTGGGGTTGTCGAGCTCTATAAACGCGGTCTTTCCGTGGGTAGAGAACACATCGCATCCCTAGTAAATACGCTGTTTTTGGCCTATGCTGGTGTTTCTTTCCCTATTTTGATGCTGTTTTCTCTTAACGAATTCCAGCCGTGGTGGGTAATCATCAGTAATGAAACAATTGCAGAGGAAATTGTTAGAACATTGGTAGGAAGCACGGCATTGGTGCTGGCCGTTCCTATTACTACGCTAATTGCAGCAGTGGTCTTTGGTGGGAAATCTTCAGAAAAAGAATGACCACCTGAATGTCCCTCGGAGTAGGGTAGCAGGTGGTCCGGTCGGATTGGTTGTGGGTGACGAATCCACTGGAAAAGTTTTCAAAATCGGTCTCCTTAACCTCCGCGTCAGCGGGGGTTATTTACTGCGAGGCGACGAGTGTGTCGCGCACCTCAGGTTTTTTCTGAGCTTTAGCGAGTGCGTCATGGACGTCATCCACGGAGTAGTTCCGGGAATACGCCTCTGCGCACACGTAGGCCTTGCTCAGTGTCAGGCACTTTTGCGGTATTTTTGACACCGCCATGTCGAGAAGTGGACACAGAAGCAGGAATGCTCCTGCAAATAGACAGGCCCAGTACAGCAGTTTAGGCCCATTGTCTTGTTCTTGCGCTTTGAATGCGCACCTCCTTTTTGCCTTACGGCGGTCGAAGTCCGGGGCGTCCACCGTTGGCAGCCATCCGCACGTTGAGCAGACGGGTGCACCGCGGGCAGTGCGTTCTCCGGCTTCTGGGTTCATCGGTTTTGTACTCATGCGCCCGCACCTGTAGAGAGGTGATACCGGGGCATTTAGCACGGAAATCGTGACGAGGCGTTTGTCGGGATTCCGACTCAGTCACGTCACGCAACATTGTCGCGCCAGTGATAGCAGACATGGTCCTCCTCTTTCTGGCTACATCCAATATACCATGAAAATTAGAATTTTCGTAAATTTAGACACGTATAGCTATTGACTTTTGCGGTTTTCTATGCTATTATAGGTACAGATAAGCAAGGATATTCGATTGGACAATCACGTTCAGTCGATTTTTATTTGCTAAAACAAAAACAAATCTAAAAAACAAATTCATAATCAAGGGGGATATGAAAAATGTAAGTTCTTTGCAGAGAATTGGTCTCTGGTGGCTAGTTCTTTCAACAATTATCTGGAGCGTAGGTCTATCTGCGGCTCTTCCTGTGTTTATTCAGTCCGCTCACGCGGCTTCTTTTAGTATCACAGGACAAGATGCAGGAGGAGACCCAATTGCACTTGGATCAAACACACTGGCCTACACCATTACCTTTGGGGCTAGCGAAGCAGGAGATACCCTAGAAGGTATTACATTGTCATTTGGAAACTTTGGAAACGGTGCTGCTGTTACACAAGGTGCGGCAACATCTACAATTCTTGCAGACATTACAGCGGATGGGATGGGTTCAGGAATTAGCCTCTATAAAGATGGGGGAGACGGTGTATTTGATGGACAAGATGAATCAGGTGTAGATCTTGCAGCAAATCCAGTATATGGAAATGACGAATTTCTAATCACCCCGGCAACACCTCCAACATTGGCTGATGGGGATCGATATTGGGTTATGTTTGCAAAGGCAGATGATAGTCCAGATCCAGCAAGAACATTTGGTGTGGCAATTATGGATGGTGATGTTGTGACATCTGGAGGCGCACTCACATTTAGCAATGCATTTTCCGGAGCTTTTGCCCACGGAACTGGTGGAGGCGGAGGCGGAGGTGGCGGAGACGCCCCAAGTGCAACTGAAGAAGGTTTCCCAGAAGATGGTGATGAAGATATCCCTCCATTTATCAACGTACAACGCACTTTTGACACAGACCTTGATTCAAACACAGTAAATGGTAACAATGTTTTGCTTACAACAGGTGGAGGAGGTAACTTGTGCTCTCCATCACTAGATACAGATGGTAAGACAATCTTGTGTAACAACAACGAGCTTGATACAGAAACTGAATATACGTTTAGAATCACTACTGATGTAGAAAGTTCTGAAGGTGACGGTCTGGAAAATACGTTGACCTATGAATTCACAACAGGAGAGCATAGCAGTCAGCCACATAAGATTATTGAATTCCAGGTTATCGAATCTTCTATTGGAAACGGAACTCACGGTGTGGGTACTAACCCAATCATTACCATCTCTCTTAATGAAGATGTTTCTACCAGTACAGTAGCTGGAGGAGGATTTAATCCGGCAAACGTTCAACTTAGACCAATTAGTGGTGGAAACGCTGGTTCAAGTGTGTTGAGTTGTTCTGACCCAGAAACAAGTTGTAACTGGGTGATGCTTGATGATGATCGTCAGTTGGTTATTGGACCAGGACGAGACATGGCAGGTGATGGATCTGTTAACGGATCATTGCTTAATGCAAACACAGAGTATGAGTTGGTGCTAAGTAGCAGTTTGCAGGCTAAGTACACATCTCAAACTATTGAAAATGATTTTGTCCTTACCTTTAAAACTGGTAGTGGTACAGACACAACTGGTCCATCAGTAGTAACTAGCTTGCCACAGAATAATGACACTGATGTTTCACCAACAACATTGAGTGCTCGATTGGTGTTTAATGAGCCACTATCTGCAGAGAGTGTTTCTACTGGTACAGCGCTTCTGCTTAAGGATAACGGAAACGGAACTTTTGATGGGGTTGGAACAGAAACTGATGTTACTGATGAAGTGGAGTATGGTGTAGATGACAAATCAATTGTCTTCTACTCAGATGGTATTCTAAGTACAAACACAAAGTACTACATGGTGATTGTGCCGGATAGTGTGTTTGATGCGAGTTTGAATGCTGTTGATTCAGAAACAAGTGATTTCACTCTGTATGGAACATTCACAACAGTTTCTAGTTTCTCTGACTCAACTAAGCCAAAGGTGATTGATGCGGTTGCTAACAACTTCCAAGTTGTTGTGACCTTTGATGAGGTAATGGATCCAGACGGGTTTACATCATCAACAGTGATCCTTGAGCATCCGGTTGGTATTCCGTATCCAGTTGACGAATACTTTGATGAACAATTGGATTATGATGCTGAGTTTGGAATTTTGACCATTGATGACTTGTCACTAACAGACGGAGCAGACTTCATGGTGACAGTTACCAGCACAGCCGCTGACCTTTCTGGAAATACGATTGATACCTCTAACAACAGTTTTACTGGAACGGTTAAGGATGCTACTAAAGATGGACTCATTGAAGGAGAATCAAGTCTAGATATTGATGTGGAGACTCTTTGGGAAAAGCCAATTCGATTTGAGCCAGTAAACAAAGGAGCGGGACAAACAACAAATTACATTGTTGAGTTCCAAGCGTCTAAGGCAATTGAATCAGGAGGATCTATCAGAATTACACCTCCAAGTACTGCAGGAATGGACATTAGTAGTGCTGCTGCAGTTTCAACAGATGACTCATTTGCAAACCAGGACATCAACGGTCCAGAAGATGACACAACAGTAACTATCAACTCTGTAAGTGTGTCAGGAGGAATCATCACCGTGGTGAACACTGGAGCAATTGCAGCTGGAGACTTTGTAGTGTTTGAGCTAGAAGACATTGATAACCCGGTTATTCCAAAGGATGCTCAAACTAATGGATACACCGCAAAGATTAAGACATACAATTCATCAAATGTGGAGTTGGAAGACATGACAACATTGCCATTCCACATTATCCAAACTGGATCTCAGAGCCTGTCAGGAACCGTATTTAATGACAACGGTGCTGGAGGAGGAACTGCTGGAGATGGGATGCAAAATGGAAGTGAGGCAGGAATCTCAGGTGTGGAAGTTGAGTTGGAAGGTCCAACTGGATTCTACACAGCAACAACAGACGGAAGCGGAGATTACACCTTTAGTAATTTGTCAGACGGAGGATACTACGTTCGACTTGCTCCAGTGACCGCGGCGATTGGTGGCACAAGCTATGTTGGCGGAGTAGGAATCCAGTACAAGGAAGTTTACCAGGCAGACGTTACTGGAGTTGATCTTGCGCTAAAGAGTAGCTCACAAAATTTGACTGTAAATATTACTGGTGGTCCTGCAAG
>CAYZOG010000001.1:9375-11291 GCA_964480225.1 uncultured Gammaproteobacteria bacterium
ACTGGAGATATCATTGAAGGTTCAGATACATTTGCACAAACTGATGGTAATGGTCAGTTTGCACTGAAGGTAGTTCCTGGAACATACATCGTAGAAGTTCATGGAAATGGTTTGCCAAGTAAGGAGTTTGAAGTAGAGGTAAGCCCAGATTCAGGAAACTCTGCGACTGATAATAATGATACTGCGGATGTGTATTTGGAAGGTTCGCTAGTAACAGATACAGATGGTCTTGAAGTAAGACTAGCTAAAGGAGCTCAGACAATCTCAGGAAAACTTCTTGATGAAGGTGGAAACCCAATTGATGGATATGTGTGGGCTGATGAGGTGCAAGGAAGTACAATCGTAGGATTTGGAGCTGGAAGTCCAGTGGACGCCAGCGGTAACTACACATTGTATGTTGATTCTGGGGCCTTTGAAGTGAGAGCTCACTCTGGTTCACATGGTGACTTCCCAGCAATTACTGTGGTTGTAGCTGAGAATGAAAATGTGACAGGTAAGAACTTCCAAGCAGATACTTCAACATTTGGAACAATTACTGGTCAGGTAACACAAAATGGAAATGCAGTTTCTGGAGCGCACGTATTTGCCTACGGAGCAAATGGTGCTAACGGAACTACAACAGATAACAGTGGTAACTACAGCATTAAAGTTGCAGCTGGAAGCGGATATACCGTTGAAGGATGGATTCCAGATAAAGGACAAATTGCTCCGGTAAGTAATGTGACTGTTACTGCTGGTGCGACCAACTCAGGAAATAACTTGAGTATGGGTGACACTGGTACAATTGAGGTCACACTTGATTCTGGATTCTTTGTAGACGCGCGCGACAGTAACGGTCGTGGTAAGGGAACTGCTAAGCGATCTGATGGTAAGTACACATTGGTACTTCCAGCAGGAACCTACACAGTTGAGGCACACAGCCCAGCACAAGGTCAGGTTCTAGAACAGAGCGTTACCTTGTCAGCAGGTGCTACAGAATCAATCACTCCAGCAACATCTACAGCATACACAGTTACTGGTCGAGTAAATGACGACAGTACTGGATCAACACTCTCAGGAGTAACCGTGATGTTTGTTGATGAAGAAAATGGAAAGGTTATTCAGGTGACCAGTGACGCGACTGAAGATGCAAGCAATGTGTCAGTAACATTGCCTGATGGAACATATAAAGTTGTTGCATCAAAGAATGGATACATTGATACAGCTTCAGCTGAAGAAATTGATGTTGAAGGTGCTGACACTACATTCACAACCCGATCTCTTGAAACTGGAAGTTCAGTATTGAGCGGACGAGTAACCTTTGGTGGAGAAAACTGGACTGGTGAAGGAAAGGTTATCGCTACAAATGATGACAAGGTAGTGGTTGTAGATATCTCACAGCTTGCGGGTTCTGGTGAGAACAACTATGAAATGAACCTTACTGATGGTAACTGGGTTGTCCAGGCTCGTGTAGATGGAGCAGAATCTACAGAATACAATGTGACCGTGTCAGGTAACACAACTGAAGGACTTCCACTGAGCGCGATTGATTCATATACAATTAAAGAAGCAAAGATTGGAAGTATCACACCGTCACAAGGTGGTGTGGTGAAGAACACTGATGTTGGAAGTGCGTTTGCCGTAAACTTTGAGGCTGGTGCCCTTGGTGCAAGCGACTCTAATGCAGGTTCAGTTGAGACCAAGATTACCACAACAGTGGTGAGCACACCTCGTGGAACATTGGTAGGAGATGCAGGAGTGAGAATTACTCCTAAGGACAGCAATGGTCAGCCTATCTCAAGTTTGTCTGGTGACGGAACTGCAACAATTACATTGCCGTATGATCCAGCAGACCTTGGGGATGGAGTTGAAGAAGGTTCGCTAGTGTTGGCGGTATGGGACAGCTCAGTTGATGACTGGACATACCTTGCGACCAC
>CAYZOG010000001.1:11391-13694 GCA_964480225.1 uncultured Gammaproteobacteria bacterium
TTTGCAGTTTCTGCACGACGACCAAATGGAGTTGAATCACTTGTGACCCAGCCTATTAAGGTTCAGGTGGCTCGACATGAAGAACCATTGGTATATGATCTTGCAGAGGAAGTGGAAGTAGAAGAAATTTCTGCGCCAATTCCAGAAGATGCAGAAACAGATCTTGAGAAACTTGAGCGTGAAGAAAAGGAAAGAGAAGAGGCTCGTGTTATTGAGCCAGGTGAGAAGGTTACGGATAGAATTGTGGAGGCTCGAGAGCAGTTCATCAAGCTCTACAATGACATTGTGTTTGCTCGTGACGAGTTCATCCGATTGTACGGTCGTGAACCACAAACAAACCGTGACATCTTGGATGTAATGAGAATTGCAAATGGAGAAGCACCTCAGCGTAGAAGTGACGTGGCAGAAGCTGAAGCAGCAAAGGTATTTGAACGTTTCCTTGGCTACGCGCCTGACGCGGAGTCAGCATACCACCAAGATATGATTGATGCGATTGCATACGGATATCTTGTAACGAATAGAAATCTAGAAGCAGAGCAGTTTGGTGTGGGAGCGTTTGCAAGTGAGTATCGCCGGTTGCCGGAGAGTACTCATGATTGGAACATCGTAAAGTTTATTGGCTACCTTTCCCCCTTAGGACCGTAAACCTTGCGTATGTTGAAAGAGCGCCTGAGAAGGCGCTCTTTTGTATTGACACTTTTTGTATAATTTGCTAGTTTGTTCATCTATTGCCCGCATGGTGCGGGTGATGGAGAGCGAACCCTTTTAGGGAGAAGAAGTGAAGAACTATTTTATTGTCTTAGCTTTGGTATTTGTGGCGTTGGGTTGTGATGAGTGTGAGGAGGCCGCCGCAAATGGCGCACAATCCTGCACAAACGACGCTGCGTGCGAGGATGGCAACCCGTGCACAATTGACTTCTGTCTGGGTGATTGCGGTTTGTGTTACCACCTGGACGTGTCTTGTGCGACTGGGGAGCAGTGCAATCCGCAGACGGGCGAGTGCTCAATCCAGTGCACCACCAACAGGACCTGTGCAAACGCAGAAGGAGGCGTCTACGACTGCCAGTTCTCGTACTGCGACGCCGGTTGGTGCACCTGTGGGGAGGTGTACCAAACTGAGATGCCCAACAAGGTTGCTGACTCCTGCAATGGGAGTACAACGCCTACCGGTGCCCCGGCAGAGTGCGCCACCGGAGCTGACTGCAACGACGGCAACTCGTGCACCATGGACCAATGCATTGACTGCGCCTGCGTCAATGACTGGTTTGGATGGGATCCGGGCCTGAGTCACTTTGTCTGTGATGATGGTAACCCGTGCACCAACGATTGGTGCTCTCACGGGCAGAGTGGCTCTCCGGCTGGATGCATGAGTGAGTCAATGTGTCTCGCCGAGGGCACCACCTGCGTGCTGAACACACCGGAAGACGCGTACTCGCTGGAGCTCTACGATGAGTTCATGTGCGCGGTAGACCAGTGTCTGCCAAGTCCTGCGCCTAACTTTGTCTGCATACAGGTGGACGGGGTAGCCGGCGTGTGTGACGACTACGGGAATTGCGTGCATGGCACGCCGGCCGACTACAACTAGGCCAAACATGAACGGCGCGGAGTCCTGACTGGGGCTCCGCGCTTTTCTTGACAGTTTTAGCTGGGCGCGCTACACTGCCAACGCAATTCATATCGCGGGATAGAGCAATTGGCAGCTCGCCAGGCCCATAACCTGGAGGTTGGGGGTTCGAGTCCCCCTCCCGCAACAATGAAAAACACGACCCGAAAGGGTCGTGTTTTTATGAGCGGCAAACCGGACTTGAACCGGCGACCTCTTCCTTGGCAAGGAAGCGTTCTACCAGCTGAACTATTGCCGCGTAGTGCAGGCGAGGCACAAGCCTCGCCCAACAACATTATTCTAGAATAATTTCTTTCTGCTCAATCAATGATCGAGTTCCATCTTCTGGATCACTTTCAAATCCGTAGATAGAAACAATCAATGTATTTTCATCTTTCCAACTCAAGCCATGGTGGACACCTTGTGGTCCATTTGGCCCGCCATTGAATGTCTGGTCATCAGAAAGTGAAAGTACAGTAGCGAGGTCTCTGGTAAGCACATCGTACACCCACAATTCCGTTGCTGATCCCTCAACGGCGTTGCTACCAGCCCCAACATCTTGCATTGCGTTGAAGAACGCAATCTTGGTTAGCTCTGGTGAGTCTGCCCACACCGTATTGATTGGCAAGTCAATCGCTTTTTGAAGCGGGTCAATCGAGATGATTGCGTTATCGTTAGCATTGTACTCCCAAACTTCCAA
>CAYZOG010000001.1:13794-24812 GCA_964480225.1 uncultured Gammaproteobacteria bacterium
TCAATCTCAAGCTGGTCCTTAGAAACAGACTGCTTGGTGTAGAAACTCGCCGCAAAGATGACAATCAGGATGATTACTACAAATCCAATAAGTGGACCTGCTCCCATGCTGTCATTACCCTTCTTTTTTGATTTTGGCATAGACGATTTAGGCTCCAATGTGTACAGCTACACTTGGTCCCATTGTAGTCGTCAAATGGATTGCTTTCAAGTAGGTTCCTTTTGAACCAGATGGCTTAGCCTTCTTTACTGCCTCAACTGCAGATTCAATATTTTCAGCCAATTTTTCATTACCGAATGAAACTTTACCAACCGCAAGGTGCAAGTTAGCAGTGCTGTCATTCTTAAATGCAACTTTTCCTTTCTTCAATTCTTCAATTGCCTTTACTGGATCTGGAGTAACGGTGTCGTTCTTTGGGTTTGGCATCAAGCCACGTGTTCCCAAAATTTTAGCGATCTTACCAATCTTAGGCATCATGTCTGGAGTTGCAACTGCAACATCAAAGTCTGTCTTTTGTGACTTTGCAATGTCTCCAACCAATTCTTCATCACCAGCGAGAACTGCTCCAGCAGCCTTTGCCTCTGCAATCTTGCTCTCAGGAACAAACGCAGCGATTCTAACTTCCTTACCAGTACCGTGTGGAAGACTAACGGTTCCTCTTAGTTGCTGGTCACCCTTCTTAGGGTCAATTCCCAGTCTAAAGTGAAGCTCAACAGATTCGTCAAACTTAGCGTTACTAATTTCTGTAAGCAATGCTACAGCATCAGCAACTGTGTATTTCTTAGTTTTATCAACCTTCTTGGTAAGTGCGCCAAGTCGCTTTCCTTGTTTTTTTGCCATAGGAATATGGTTACGTGGTAATCGTCTGCTCATAGGCAAACTCCCACATGATTTATGCCCGGATCCTATCATTTTTGCCGAATTTTGTCCAGATGCAGACAAAAGGAAAGACCGGCGCGGACGGCGTCGGTCAAAAGGTGGGGAAACGGTCTGTGAATTCGGACCATTTGCTGAACAGCTGGTCGTTGGAGAGCATCTTCTTGAAGATTGCTTCCAGCCGGGCGGGCTCGGCGCGGAGCCGATGGTGCGGGGGATCGCAGAGCGGGTGGAGACCCGTCTTTGCCAGGAGCAACTGCTGGGCAACAACGTCCACTCTGCCAATTCGCGTGATCGCTGTCACAATCAGGCTTTGGCAGTCGTGGATGTTGGCAAACTCTCCGGAGAGAATGTGCGCGCAAAGCGCTGCGGTCGCGTCGACTTGCTCTTGGCGAGAGAGTCTGGATGCTCCCAGGACAAACGCTCCGGCCTTCACTTGAAGCGCCCTGTGGATGCCGTGACATGCACATTGGCACATCGCGTCTCCTTGCCGGCCACTCACCATGTGGATGGTTGTTCTGGCCGGTGTTGGGTCACGCTCAGGAAGATTGAGTCTTGGCAACTTTGGCAACTTGCGTTTGAGCTGGTCAGCTCTTTGGGCAAGTCGCTCTGCAGCCTCAATTGGCCATACACCAGTAATGTAGTCCACGATACCTCCTACTTTATCGTGTTAGGGAAAGGACGATTGCTGAGAAACTACCAGCTCTACGCGTTTTCGTCAATACAAAAACACGGCCTTGCGGCCGTGTCTCTGCTTTTGTAAAAGTTTATTTTACTTCCAGCCCCATCTGACGAGCAGTTCCCTCAATGATCTTCATTGCTGCTTCAATGTCGTGGGCGTTTAGGTCAGGCATTTTGATCTCAGCGATCTCCTTTACCTGTGCCTTGGTTACTGAACCTGCTTTTTCTGTAAGCGGGTTGCTAGCACCTTTCTTCAATCCTGCTGCCTTAAGCAGTAGGCGAGATGCAGGAGGAGTCTTTAGGACGAATGTGAATGATCGGTCCTCGTATACAGTGATCTCTACTGGGATGATGTCACCCATCTTATCCTGAGTAGCGTTGTTAAACTGTGTACAGAAGTCCTGGATCGCAATTCCGTGCTGTCCGAGAGCCGGACCAACCGGAGGTGCTGGATTCGCCTTTCCTGCCTGAATCTGCAGTTTTAGGGTTGTAAGTACTTGTTTTGCCATATTATTTTGCTAGACACCCAATCAGTAGTAGAAGCACCTCCTGAGTTAGGCCTGTTTCTAGTGCGCGTATCCTACCTTAAATCTTCTTAATTTGCAAGAAGTCAAGCTCAACAGGTGTTTCTCTGCCAAACATTGAGACCAGCACCTTAACTTTACCTCTTGCCTCATCAACAGCAGATACTTTACCGTCCATGTTCTTAAACGGACCATCCACAATGCGGACTGGGCTGTTAACCTGTACATCAACTTTGTACTTAGGTTCTTCAACGTTCATTCGCTTAGCGAGTGAGTCCATTTCTTTCTTATCAACTGGGGTAGGTGTAGTTCCTGATCCCACAAAACCGGTTACGTTTGGTGTATTACGAACCACGTACCAAGAGTCATCGGTAACAATCATTTCAACCAACACGTATCCTGGGAAAATCTTCTCTTCCACAGTCACGCGCTTGCTAGCGCGGATCTTAATTTTCTTTTCCTTTGGAACAAGTACGCTGAAGATCTTGTCTTCCATTGAGTAAGACTCAATACGCTGCTCCAAGTTTCGTTTCACATTCTCCTCATAGCCAGAGTAGGTGTGCAACACGTACCACCGACGTCCGAGTTTTTGTGCTTCTGCTTGCTTAGGCATATAAAGGAACGATTAGCCAATAAGAAGGCGAATTAGGTTACTAAACACAAAGTCGAGAAGTGCAAAAAATGCCGCAATAAAGATGGTAATCAGAATAACCACAATGGTCTGATTAATCACCTGTGATTGAGTTGGCCAGCTTACTTTCTTAAGCTCGTCCAATGCTTCTCTTAGGTATTTTGATACAGGATTTGCCATAGGTTTGGCGAAATTTGAGTGTTATAAAAAGGCCTTCTGGGCCCGTTTGATTGGAGTATGCCAGTATTTGGTGGTTTTGTCAACCCTGTATTGACGAATAAGTAATTTGTTGGTAGGTTGGTTTCTTGCGCTGATGATGGTGTAAGAAAGGAGACATGGTGAAATTGAGTAATGGTCAGTGGGTACTGGTTACCTTCCTGACTTTGGCCTTTGTGGTGTGGGGGTTGTCCGTCAATCACAACGACGCACATTTCAGAGCCTACCAGGTAGAAACCAAGGAACTCCGGAGGCAGACTCGCAAGGCTGTTCGAGGTAAATACACCCCGGACATGACTGCGCACGATCGACGTTGGGTCTGGAACGAGACATACGACGAGGTCCGAAAGCAGCGAGTGCGGGCCGGCGTAGTCGTGCGCCCAATTCGCCTTCGTATTCTGGAGGTCCTGGGCCTGGTCTTGGGTTGCCTTGCTATCGCGGGGTTTCTGGCGTGGAACTTTGGGAGGGGTTGGTCTTTTTCAGTAAAGTGAAGGCCTAAACAACAAAAGAAGTGACCGGCGGGACCGTCGGTTTTCTTTTTGAAAAAAATTTGTCACTATACGGTTATATGTTCTCAGGACTTAGAAAAAAGGCTCGGGCCTACAATCATATTAGGATTCATGCGGATCGGTTGAAGCACAATTACAATGTGCTTACTCAGCGTGCAGGGGAGAAGCAGGTTGGTGTTGTGCTGAAGAGTAATGCATATGGACACGGGATTGTGCAGCTTATCCCAATTTGTAATGAGCTTGATGTGCCAATGGTTTTGGTGGACTCATTGTATGAGGCACTGATCTGTAAAGATGCTGGTGTGCAGGCGCCAGTGTTGGTAATGGGAATCACTGCTGCAGAAAACTTGGCACAAAAAACATATCCATTTCATTTTGCAGCTTCAGATAAAAAGAGTCTGGAAGATCTGGCAGAGCATCAACCGCACGCGCCAATTCATTTGTTCATGAACACTGGGATGAATCGTGAAGGGTTTGATATGGATGAGGTGGACTGGATTATTGAGTTTGTGAAGGTTCGGCCGGAGTTGAATGTTGTTGGGTTGATGTCTCATTTTGCAGAAGGAGATGTTGAGCCGCAGTCAGAGTTGACCACGCTGCAGAATCAGCGATTTGAGGAAGTGCACCAGAGATTTGTAGACGCTGGGTTTAATTTTGAATACGTACATATTGATGCCGCACCAAGTTTTGTGGGAAAGGTGAAGACAATTGGAAACCTTATTAGAATGGGGAAGGCATTTTATGGTGTGGCAGACACGCCGGAAGATTATCAGGCGCGGTATCAGGATTTATTGCCAGCTCTGGAATTGGTTTCAACAATTGTGACGCTAAAAAACGTGAAGGCAGGGGAGATGATTGGATATGGTCATGCGTATCAGGCGCAAAACGATATGACTGTTGCGCTTATTCCGGCTGGATATCAAGAAGGTGTGGAGCGTAGGCTTTCTAATAAGGGTGTAATGATGGTGCGCGGAGTAGAGTGCCCAATTGTTGGCCGAGTCAGTATGAACTACACATCAATTGATGTGACCGCAGTGTCAGGTGTGCAGGTTGGTGATGAGGTTGAGGTGTTTAGTGTGAATCCAGAACAAAAAAATTCACTCATCAACGTGAGCGAACTTTGTGAAACCATCCCGCATGAGATGATGGTGCGCATGGACTACACCGTGAGAAGGGAAGTGGTTTAGTAGTGGTATCGTTTGCCGGCCAAAATGGTGTTGGCGCGATACAACTGCTCCAATAAAATGACTCGTGTCATCTGGTGAGTGAAGGTGAGCGCAGACAATGCGATGTGATGATGTGCGCGTGCGGTGATCTCTGGCGCGAGCCCGCGAGCGCCACCAATCACAAACACAATTTCATCCCCATGCTCTGTGAGCTTTCCAAGCCAGTGCGCAAATTGCTCTGAGGTGTGCTGCTTTCCATGTTCATCAAGTGCGACAATCACCGCGCCGTCAGGGATTCTCCCCAAGATCTTATCCGCTTCTGCGGATTTTATTTTTGCCACATCAGAACCCTCGGCAAAAGACTCTTCCTTCACCTCAATCACGTTCATCTTTGCGTATACTGAAAGACGCTTCAGCATTTCTGCTGTAGCGTCTTGCGCATATGCGTCCTTGAGATTGCCAACGGCAATAACAGTAAGGCGCATCATATTAGATATCCAAGTTTTGTACGGTCTTAGCGCGAGTCTGGATGAACTTCTTACGAGGCGCAACATCTGATCCCATCAAGATATCAAAGATTTCATCAGCAGCTTCTGCGTCCTCAATAGTAACCACCTTCATCACACGGTTTTCAGGGTTCATAGTGGTCTCCCACAACTGTTCTGGGTTCATTTCTCCAAGACCCTTGTATCGCTGGATGTTCACTTTCACACCACCAATCTTCAGTGACTCCACTTCTTCTGCTTCCTCTTCTGGAGTTTCATCATTTTCCTTGGTTGCTTTCTTCTTTGCTGCAGCTTTCTTTCCTTTTTCCTTCTCAAGCTTAGCAATGATCTTCTCTTTGTCTTCCTCTGTATACGCGTACTCCATGTTCTTACCCCATTTGATGCTGTACAGCGGCGGTTGCGCAATCAAAATGTGTCCACCAGAGATTAGTTCTGGGAAGTATCGGTAGAACAACGTCAAAAGCAAAGTTCTAATGTGAGATCCGTCTACGTCCGCGTCGGTCATGATTACCACTCGGTGGTATCGCAACTTCTCAATATCAAACTGCTCACCAACATTGGTTCCCAGCGCAATGATCAGCGCTTTCAACTCATTGTTCTGTAGGATCTTATCGAGTCGTGCTCGCTCTACGTTCAAGATCTTTCCACGCAACGGCAAGATTGCCTGGAACTCACGGTCTCGTCCTTGCTTTGCAGAACCTCCAGCAGAGTCTCCCTCTACAATGTAGAGCTCTGATCGGCTAGCATCACGAGATGAACAGTCTGCCAACTTTCCAGGAAGTGTAAATCCTTCAAGCGCACCTTTACGCAACACAGACTCACGAGCCACTCGCGCAGCTTTACGAGCCTTTGCCGCCAAAATACATTTGCTCAAGATAGCTTCTGCATCCTTAGGATGCTCTTCCATGTAAATCATCAATGCTTCTGCAAACAATGATTCAACAATTGGCTTTACTTCTGGGTTTCCAAGCTTTCCTTTGGTCTGTCCTTCAAACTGCGGTTCTGGAACTCGGACAGAAATAATTGCTGACAATCCTTCACGAACATCATCACCAGTAAGGTTGTCATCCTTCTCCTTCAAAATCTCCTTCTTACGAGCGTAGTTGTTCAATGTTCTGGTCAGTGCAGTCTTAAATCCAGAAACATGCGTTCCACCTTCAGGGTTCAAAATAGAGTTAGTGAAGGCAAAAACGGTGTCCTTAAATTCGCTAGTATACTGAAGCGCAATCTCTACCTGAACATCATCCTGCTCCTTCTCAACATAGAAAATGTTTGGATGCTTTGGTTCCTTGTTGTGGTTAACATGTCGAACATATGACTGAATACCACCACCAAAGTAAAACACGTAATCTTTTTCATCATCTGCAGATCGGCGATCCTCAATTACAATCTCCACACCCTTTGTAAGGTAGGCGTGCTGACGCATTCTGTTGAGGATTGTTGTCCAATCGTACTCAAGTGTTTCAAAAATCGTGTCATCCGCGTAGAAGGTGATTGTGGTTCCGGTGCGCTTAGTCTTTCCGATTGCTTTAATCTTCTTTTGTGGGATTCCACGCTTGTACTCTTGCATCCAAACCTTGCCATCACGATGCACCTCAGCAATAACCTTGGTAGAAAGCGCGTTCACAACAGACACACCCACACCGTGCAAACCTCCAGATACTTTATATCCACCTCCGCCAAACTTACCACCGGCGTGAAGCTTGGTAAGTACCAACTCCAACGCACTCACTTTGTGCTTTGGGTGAATGTCTACCGGAATACCACGCCCATTATCCTGAACTGCAATTCCGCCATCATCCTGAAGAGTGACAATAATCTTGTCACAATGCCCGG
This sequence comes from uncultured Gammaproteobacteria bacterium, assembly GCA_964480225.1. Classification (GTDB taxonomy): domain Bacteria; phylum Patescibacteriota; class Patescibacteriia; order Magasanikbacterales; family JBBTQS01; genus CAYZOG01. The sequence goes on from CAYZOG010000001.1 coordinate 20,740, forward strand.
CCATGGCCTCATCAATAGAGTTGTCTACAATTTCCCATACCAAGTGGTGCAATCCATTTACACCAGTTGATCCAATGTACATTCCCGGACGCTTACGCACCGCTTCCAATCCTTCCAGCACCTGAATGTTCTCTGAACTATATCCACCTTTTACTTCAGCTTTTTTCTTTGCTGCTGATTTTGCTTCTTTTTTTGGCATATCTGAGGTCTATAATACGGATGTAGTGTAGCATCGGAAGGGGTTGTTGGCAACCGGGTTGGGTAGGTTTTTTGTGAAGTTTCACGTATACTATGGACACCTATGACTAAGAAGGAGCGGGAACAATTTGAGCACTATCGCCCGGTGAGCTCAGAGGATTTGAGTACTCGTGAGTTGCGTGTTGGTGAGTGGTGGGTGAAGAAGCAAGGTGGATTTAGAAATGCGCTGATTGGCGTGCTTCTATTTATTGGTGTTGGTGGAATTGGTCTTGGGCTCTACACTATTGGCGAATATTTTATTGTTGGGCAAAGTCGGGAAGCGGTGGAGACTCGGCAGTTGCTGCGGCCAAAGGTTCCGTTTGCGCAGTACCATGAAAGTTTGGCACCAGCAGATCCAGTGATTGAGCGCGTGCAAGTGTTGGCCGCAACTGGAGATCAGTATGACTTTGTGACTATTGCCACAAACCCAAATCCAAATTGGTATGTGGAGATGACATACAACTTTGTATTTGATTCTAGAGAAACAGAATTTAGAACTATTCAGTTGGTGCCAGGACAGAGAACGGTGGTGAGTGAGCTTGGGTATGAGACAACTCGTCGGCCAGGGTCTGCGGTGATTCAAGTTTCAGATGTGAAATGGTTTCGTGTGAGCAATCAGCTGACTTTGGATCCAGAAACGTATATTGTCGAGCGCAGTAATTTGGTTGTTGGCGATGTTTCATTTATTCCAGGGGTTCGTGGAGAGGCGGAAACAGAGTTGCTAGAGGCGCATCGCGCACAATTTACCATCACTAATGACACTGCATACAATTTTTGGACAGTGCCGGTGTATGTGTTGTTATACAATGGTTCGTCATTGCGGGCAGTTGCCAGAACTGAGATGAAATCGTTACAATCAGGCGAGAAGCGGGAAGGGGAAATCAGGCTCTTTAATGACAGCCTGAATGTGAACAATGTTGAGGTTTTCCCATATGTTCCGGTTTTTGACGAATCTATTTACCAGCCACAATAAGCATGGGCTCAGCGCTTACCGCTAAAATTAGATCGTTTATTGCAGGCACCGATTGGGTGCTTGTCTTGTCTGTGTTCACACTTGTGGCGTTTGGGCTGACCGCGATTTACAGTATTGATCTTGGGCGCGGGGACGGATTTAGAGAGTTTAATGTGCAGTTGATTGCGTTTGGGATTGGACTGGTGGCCATGACTGTGATCTCGCAAATTCCAAGTAGTGCGTGGCGATCCTACAGTTTGCTGGCCTACATTATTGGTGTGGCCGTGCTGCTGTATGTGTTGATTTTTGGAACCACGATTCGTGGAACTACAGGTTGGTTGTTTATTGGAGGGGTGTCTATCCAGCCTGTCGAATTCATGAAGATTGCCCTGGTGTTGTTCATGGCGTTTTTGATTGAACGCGGCGGCCGTGCGTTTTATAGTTTTTTCTTTTTTAGTAAAACTGCGGTGTATGCCGGGATTCCAGTGTTGCTGGTGTTGTTGCAGCCGGACTTGGGATCTGCAGTTACGTTGTTTATTGTGTGGCTTGGTTTGATGCTGATGGTTGGAATCAAACGAACCTACATTTTCACACTTGCGGTTGGATTGGTGGTAACCGTAGTGCTGGCATGGATGTTTGTGCTGGCGCCGTATCAGAAAGATCGTGTGATGACGTTTGTGGATCCAAACAGAGATCCACTTGGCGCAGGATATAACGTGCAGCAGTCTATGATTGCAATTGGTTCTGGTCGAGTATTTGGTCGCGGACTTGGACAAGGTTCACAAACACAGCTGCGATTTTTGCCTGAGGCACAGACTGACTTTATTTTTTCTGTGATTGCTGAAGAGCTTGGGTTTATTGGAGTCAGTGTGGTGTTCACTGCGCTACTTCTGATTTGGTATCGCCTGATCAGGTTGGCGATGTTAGCCAAAGATGATTTTAGTTTGTTTATTGCGCTTGGGAGTATGGCGCTGATCTTTGGCGAAATTGGAATTAACATTGGGGCAACGCTTGGTGTGTTACCAGTTACTGGAATTGCACTTCCGTTTATGAGTGCTGGAGGTTCATCATTGCTGATGCACATGATCCTGATTGGAGTGGTGTTGTCTGTGTATCGCGGAGTTGGACCAGGAGAAAGAAGTGGAGTTGTGCTTTCTTAGTCTATAAAAAGGAAGGGCCGCTATCTCCGTGAGGAAATAGCGGCGTGAGAGGGAGGCAGTTGTGGCGGGAGAGGGGAAATTCGCACAGGCTTTGGCAGGGAAGGTGCAACAGTAGGGGCTACTGCTGCGGGGTGTTCTTCTTCTCGCCCCAGCGCGTCAGCGCGTCCTCGACCATCGGGTCACCGATGGTGAAGGGGTCGGTAAACCAGTTACCGAACGGCTTGGCGTGCCGCAACGACGTGTGACCTGCGTGCAGGTCGTTTTTGTGCCCCGTTGAGGAGGCGCCGTGCGGGTTGGTCGGGACCAAGTCCTGAATCACAACTTCTCGACGGAATGAGCTGGCGGGCATCTGGCACCTCCTTGAATCGTCATTACTGTGGCTAGATGACGGCTAAATTTAGCATAACATAGCCATTTTGTCAATACTAGAGCCCGCTTGCTATACTAGGTTCGTCAGAAGTTGACATTTTTGCGCTAATTTTCTATACTTTTGCCCACTATGGAACACGACGAATTCCCGTCAGAATTCTCTAGCGACCCTGCTCGGATGGTAAATTTCTGTCCGATGTGTGATTCGGAATTTAATCCGATGAGTGCTAAGGTGCTTGCAGAGCATACAAACGGAACTGTGGTCCACGTGCAGTGTCGGACTTGTCAGAATGCGATTTTGGCCATGATGACACAACAATCAAATGGTATTCACTCGTATGGATTCCTTACTGATCTCAGCCCGGAAGATTACCTCAGGGTGATTAAGAAGGATCCACTAACTGCGGATGATGCTATTGACGCCCATGTGGCACTTACTAAAGGAGGCGAATTTAGCAAAGCGTTAACAGAGTAGTATGAACTACACCATCACATTAGAAAAACGAGACGCTGCAGTACCTGCAGTGAAGGTTCGGGAAGCAGGAATGTTGCCCGGTGTTGTCTATGGGCCAGAGCGTGAGCCAACCCCAGTTAAGATGAAGCCAATTGAATTTGAAAAATTGCTAGCAGCAGCTGGAACCTCAAGCTTGATTGACACCGCTCTTGAGGGAGAGGAGTCAGTAAAAGTTTTGATCCAAGACGTGCAGCGAGATCCAGTTAAGGATTTCATCACTCACTTTGATCTTAAGCAGATTAAGATGGGAGAGAAGATGCGTGTTGCTGTTCCTATTGTGATTGAAGGTGTGGCGCCAGCAGTTAAGGAGCTTGGTGGAACAATGGTGACCAACTTGAATGAAATTGAGGTTGAGTGTTTGCCAAAGGACTTGCCAGCGCAGTTGGTGGTAAATGTTGAAGCATTGAAGACTACAGATGACAACATTTCAGTAGCAGACGTAACTATGCCAGAAGGTGTAGAAGCTGTGACTGACCCAACCGCAACTATCGCCTTTGTTGAAGGGCCTCGATCAGAAGAGGAAATTGCAGAGCTTGATAGCGCAGTGGAAGAAAATGTTGAGGGAGTTGAAGCTGAGAATGAGAAGAAAGAAGAAGGTGAGGCTCCAGCAGCAGAAGGTGAAAAGAAAGAGTAAAAACGATTTTGGGAAAGCCGGCCAGATGGCCGGCTTTTTTGATGGTATACTATAGGTCCTATGAACAAGCAAACAGTTAAAAAACTAAAAACCACACTCAAGCGCCACAAGAAGAATGTGACTACAGCAGCAGTTGGTATCTTTGTGATTATTCTTTTGGCTGCGGGGTATGCGGGATATCAAATTATTTATCGAGTGTGTTGCGCG
>CAYZOG010000001.1:24912-37391 GCA_964480225.1 uncultured Gammaproteobacteria bacterium
TCTTTTGGCTGCGGGGTATGCGGGATATCAAATTATTTATCGAGTGTGTTGCGCGGAGCCGCCAGTGGAGTTTTATGATGAGACTGATGAATATCAAAGTGGGTTTGTGCGCCCGATTGATGGTGCGTTAGTAAAGACGGTAGATGATCAGTATCCGCCATTGGCTGCGGTAGTGATTGATAATCATCCAAATGCTCGACCGGCCTTTGGGTTGGCTGAGGCACCGCTCGTGTATGAGGTTCCGGTTGAAGGATTGTTTACACGATACTTGGCGTTCTGGCCGTTGTACCCAGACAATGCATTGGCTACACCAACTACGACATATTATGGTGGGACAATTGGTCCGGTAAGAAGTGCTCGGCCGTATATGTTGGATGTGGTGGCAGAATATGACGCGGTGTATGCACATGTTGGTGGTTCACCGCAGGCGCTTGATGAGCTCAAGACTCAGGACAATATTTTAGATCTTAACGAATTTAGTAAGGGGTGGTATTTCTGGCGACATAAGTCTCGGTATGCGCCACACAATGTGATGACCACGCTCGACAAGTTGGCGCAGGCGCATGAAGAGCAGTTTGAAGATCATGAAGAGAGTGTGATTAATGGTTGGGGATTTTTGAACGAACTTTTTGCTGAGTATGAAGAGGTTCGGGATGCATGGACGGTGCAGATTGATTGGGCAGAGAGTGCAAACATTGTGGAGTGGGAGTTTGATGCGGTGACAGAACAGTATCGCCGGTTCCGTGGTGGGAGAAAGCATGTTGATATTGATGGGGAACAAGTTGTGGCTGGAACAGTGATTGTGCAGCACGTGGATTTTTCTGTGATTGATGACTATGGGCGGTTGGATGTGGACATGATTGGAAGTGGAGATGCGGTGGTGTACAGAGATGGACAGGCGTTTCCAGTAATATGGCAAAAACCAACACGTACAGCGCGTACCCAGTGGCGAGCGGCTGATGGAAAAACTGTGCCTATGAAGTCTGGCGCGCCAGTGTGGGTGCATGTTGTGCCAACTGGAGTTGATGTTCAGGAGTACACTCCTGAGGATTTACTGGACTAGTGGTTGACAGTTGAATACAAAAAGGAATAGGATGACTCGTCACGATTTTGTGGCGAGTTTTGCTTTGGAGGATGATGATGGAGTGGTTCCGTAGTATTGCGCTTTGGTTCATCCATAGCTGGACAGGTTGGAAACGGCACGATGTGCTGGTGTACGACAAAAACTCCGGCAATGTTACGGTCTGGATCCGGGTCAACATTGACGACATCCGTGAGGGTTGGGAGCAGGTGCGTCGAGGCTGGCTTTTTCGCAAGGCGTTCAGGGTGCCTAACGAGCTTCCAGCGGGTGGCTTGAAAGAGTTTGCCCGCCGGCAAGTTAGACTGTTTGGGTACGCTGTTGATCACAAGGAATTCCAACGCAACGAGGCAAGACCGCTGGTAATGGGAGAGGCGGTGATTGTGGGGCGTAGATACAAGGCAGGCGCACGTTAGTGCCTGCGCAACAAAAACGATGCGCTGTCCGGCAAGGCTGGGTGGCGCGTTTTTTTATACAAAAAGAAAAGTCGCTCCGGTGGCCAACGTTCGTTGGCAATGGAGCGACCTTCAGGTCGGAAGTTCAGGTTGTTGGATCAGCAGTTGGGGACGCGGCCGTAGACGGGAATCTCCGTCCGGTTGCCGCCTTCGCCGCCGGTCATGCCGCACAGGATCTGGGTTCCGCCGGTCATCTCCACGCTGCTGGCACCCATGCCCATGTAGCCGCCCTCCGGGATGCGTCCGTTCTGTTCCATGGCGTATCGCATTGGCTGTTCTCCAAGGTCTTGAGGTTCTGAACCTATTCACTATGCCAAGGATACTAGGGGAGTGCAACTTCTAGGACTCGGCGGTGGTTGGCAAGGTCTTTGTGAAAAATAGTTTTGCAATTTGGGAAATTGGTCTTTGCAAGCTCAGCCAAATCCTCCATTTGGTCGTCATGAGCTTCACAAAGAATGTGGGTAATATTTGAAAATTGAGAAAGCTGCGCAAAGACAGTTTTATAGAGATCCAGCCCGTCAGTTCCAGCACGAAGCGCAAGTGTTGGTTCAAAAGTTTTAACGTGTGCGTCAGCCTCAGTCCAGTGCTCATCAGAAAGGTAGGGGAGATTCATTGCTACAAGCACAGGTTCAGTGGTGGGGAAGTAGGTTGGGGAAGCAAGAAGATTATCTTGGTGAAATTCCACGTTTGCACCAAGGGTTTTTGCATTGCGCAGCGCAACGCGCAGCGCAGCAGAAGAAATGTCAGTAGCAAGAACTCGTGCTGAAGAGTTTTTAGCAATGCTAATTGCGATTGCGCCAGACCCAGTTCCAACTTCAACAACAGTCTTGGGCTGTGTCTTAAGAATGTCTAAAGCTCGCTCTACCAAAACCTCTGTGTCAGGTCGAGGGATCAACACATCTGGAGTGACCTCAAAATCTAGGCCAAAAAATTCCTGCCGACCAAGGATGTAGGCAAGAGGTTCGCCAGAAGCACGGCGACGAGTCATGCGCCACAACTTAAATTTTTGCCACAAAGACAAACGCACCTCTGGGTGCGCCACAATCCAACTACGCGGCTTGCCCAAAAGGTGCGCTTTCAAAAGTTCAATATCGCGATGATCAACTTTGCTGTTGTTCATAATCTGCAGCACGCAACTTTCCAATGATGTCAGCGATGTCACCGTCCAGAATTCCAGAAATACTGTTCCAGCTTTCTTTAATGCGGTGATCAGTAATGCGGTCTTGTGGGAAGTTGTAGGTTCTAATTTTTTCAGAACGGTCTCCAGTTCCAATCTGTCCTTTTCTCTGTGCATCAAGTTCTGCCTTTTGCTTTTCCTGCTCCAGCTCATACAAGCGCGCACGCAACACATTCATTGCTTTAATCTTGTTTTGGGTTTGTGAACGCTCATCCTGACAAGACACCACAACACCACTTGGGATGTGGGTGATTCTCACCGCAGAGTACGCGGTGTTCACACTCTGTCCACCAGCTCCACTGGCACAAAACGTGTCGATGCGAAGATCGCTCTGATTGATTTCAAATTCTGTTTCTTCAATTTCAGGAAGCACGGCCACACTGGCAGTGGATGTGTGGATTCGGCCAGATTTTTCTGTCTCAGGAATGCGCTGCACACGGTGAACTCCCATTTCATATTTCATGTCCTTGTACACGTTTGCTCCGTTGATCATAAAGATCACTTCTTTGTATCCGCCAATTCCAATGTGACTCTCACTCATGAGTTCTGTTTTCCAACCCTTGGACTCTGCGTACTTCATGTACATGCGCATCAAGTCTCCAGCAAACAACGCTGCCTCATCTCCACCGGCCCCCGCACGAATCTCAACAATAACGTTCTTCCCATCAAGTGGATCTTTTGGTCTGGTGAGTTCTGTAAATTCTGCCTTGGCCTTCTCAAGCGCAACCTCAAGATCAGGAAGTTCTGCCGCGGCCAACTCAGCCAGCTCTGCATCATCACCAGCTGCCATTTCTTTTGAGTCCACGATTTGCTTTTCAATATTAGCGAGCGCTGACTCTGCCTCAACAATTTCTTTAAGCTCATTATACTCCGCACCAAGCTTTGCCATTTTTGAAGAATCAGAAACCACCGCAGGATCTTGCATCTGCGTTTCAAGCCCAGCTAGTTTTTCAGAATAAGTACTCATAGGTTTCGATAATAGAAGATTTCAAAAACAAAAACACGCATCAGACACCACAATAGTATCACGACGCGTGTTTAATTTGCTATTTATCTGATGAGTCGTCCGCTTTCTTTGCAGCACGGGCAGCACGCTTGGCTTTCTTACCTTTGCGTTCTGAAGCAGCCTCTTCCTGTTTTGCCATCTTGGCCTGGAACTTCTCAACACGGCGAGCTGAGTCAACAAACTTCTGCTTACCTGTGTAGAATGGGTGGCACTTGCTACAAAGTTCTACGCGGATACTCTCTTTTGTAGATCCAACCTCAAAACTCTCACCACAAGCACAGCTAATGGTCATTGTCTCGTTATAGGTTGGGTGAATTCCGGTTTTCATAGAAATTTCAATGCGCGGATATAATAGCGAATATCGGCTGAAGTGTCAATAGTCGGATAAAATGTCGGGTTCTGGGTAAAACAAAACACCGCTGCGTGACGCTAAGCAGTGCTTGTTGGTAGGGCTGGCGAGGTGATCTCAAGCCAGTTGGAGCCTGATCGGATGCTCAGCCGTTGTTGTCGAATCGGATGGCGTCGGCAAACATGGCAAAAATCATAGGCTCAGTTTTGCCTTGTGAAAGCCCCATCGCCTCTAGAGCCTTCCTTACTTCTCTGAGGCCGGTCCTTCCAAATCTTTCGACCTGGTCCAGCAGGAGCTCTTCCGAGCACATGATGAGATCGAGTACCGTCACGATTTTTCGTTTTGTGTACACGTCATTCGCGTCGTAGTCGCCCCTGTGTCCTTGCAGGGGCTTAAGTGCTCGACCTGAAAGGCCTAGTGAGTCGATGTTCCTGTTGAGATTCTCAGCGAGCTCACGTGATCGGGAGCCAAGGTAGTGACGGCCTGGTTCTATCAGCTCCTTCAGGGATAGGTCCCTGAGTTGTGCGACGGAGGAAATAGTATCCTCACTGCTCAGATCATCAAGAGCGTCCGCCGAGTACGGAGTAGAACCGTTTTCATCTGGGTGGTCACTCTGAGTTTGATCCTCGTAGCGGATCTTGTAGAGGAGTAGACCAGTGCCATTGCTGGCATAGATCAACTGGATCTCCTCATGGATGATGAACAGTCCTGGGTTTTCCGCCTCCCATGCAGCGACGAGTTCTTCTAGCTGGTCTTCTCCCGTGGAATCTTCACATGACTCCAGAGATATTCGAGCTTTGAAGAATTTTATTGGCATTTCTTCACCTCACATCAGTGTTTTGGCTAGCACGAGAACGTCTCATGCCCTGATGGAGATGAATAAATGACAGTTGAATCTAGCGCATGTAGAGGGTTTTGTCAATGTCTTAACTTGTATTATTGACGAAAATTCCTATATATAGTATCCTCTGGCCAGTAATTAATCATTCATTCTGAGACTTTTTCGGTAGGATCCTCCCGTATTTACGGGCCCTAGCGACCTCAGAAGAAGCCTAAAAGGAAATACATACTATATGGCAAAAGTTCCATCACTAATGGAAATGTTGAAGGCCGGGATGCATTTTGGGCACCAGAAGAATCGCTGGCACCCTAAAATGGCTAAGTACATCTTTGGTACACGCAGCAATGTTCACGTTATTAATCTTGAGAAGACCCAGCAGTTGTTGGGAGAGGCAGCAGACTTTGTACAGTCTGTAGCAGCAAAGGGAGGAGAGGTTCTATTTATTGGAACCAAGCGTCAGGCAAATGTCGCAACTAAGGCAGCCGCAGAATCTTGTGGAATGCCATACATCACTGAGCGATGGCTTGGTGGATTTTTGACCAACTTTGACGAAATCAACAAGTTGCTCAACAAGTTTAGAAAGATGAAGGAGCAGCGCGAGAATGGTGAGCTTGAGAAGTACACCAAAAAGGAGCGCGTAATGTTCGATAAGGAAATTGTAAAGTTGGAAAGCTATCTTTCAGGTGTAGAACAGCTGAAGAAGCGTCCAGCAGCAATCATTGTTACTGACCTGCGTTTGGAAAAGACTGCACGTAAGGAAGCTCGTGTAACTGGAACACCAATCATTGCGATTTGTGACACTAACGTAAATCCAGATACGGCGGATTACGTGATCCCTGCAAACGATGACGCAGTGAAATCAATCACAATGGTGACTCAGGTGTTGGCTGATGCAATTAATGAAGGAAAGAAAAAGGCAGCCGCAGCAGCTAAACCAAAAGTAGAAAAGACAACTAAGTAATTAAGGAGGAAATCCTATGGCAATTGATGTAAAAATGATCGCCCGAATCCGTGAGCTCACCGGTGCGGGAATGATGAACGTAAAAGAAGCGCTTGAGGAAGCTGGTGGAGATGAGCAGAAGGCAATTGACCTTCTAAGAAAGAAAGGTGCGGCCAAGGCAGCAAAGCGTGCTGGTAAGGTTGCAGCAGAAGGTCGTGTAGAAAGTTACATCCACGGAGAAGGACGCGTTGGTGTTCTTGTGGAAGTAAACTGTGAGACAGACTTTGTGGCTAAGAGTGATCCGTTTATCGAGTTGGTTCGTGACGTGGCAATGCATATTGCTGCGGCAGCTCCTCGATTTGTGACTCGTGAAGAGGTTTCTCAGGACGAGCTTGATCGCGAGCGTGATGTATACGCAGAGCAGTTGAAGACTGAAGGAAAGCCAGCTGACATGATTGAAAAGATCGTGGAAGGAAAGATGGCAAAGTACTACGGAGAAGTTTGTTTGATGGAACAGAAGTTCATCAAGGATGAAGACAAGACTCTTGAGCAGTTGTTTGCAGAAAAGACTGCCGAGATTGGAGAAAAAATGACCATTCGCCGATTTGCTCGCTACGAGCTTGGTGAAGGAATTGAAAAAGAACAGACAGACTACCTCAAGGAGGTGGAAGAAGCAATGAATGTCTAAGCTTTTCAAAACAGCGCCCGCAAGGGCGCTGTTTTTTTATTGTGATTCTATGCGTTGGACACCGCGGATCTCCTCAAGAATCAAATCCACGCCATCTAAGATGTCATGATGAAGTGATTCTATCTTAGCTTCCATGGTATCCAGTCGTTCAGTATGGTTACGGAGGAGTTCACCATACGCAAACAGCACAGAATCTGTTTTTGTATTGTTCATAGCAAAGGAGTTCCCAAAAGGGATTATCAGAGTATAGGTCTAGAAGCTTTCCTATTCAAGAGGGGAATCTGTGATACAATGTGGATACAATGATGATAACCATATGGCAAAGAAAATTCGTGTTGCAATTAATGGATTTGGTCGAATCGGCCGCCAAGCTGCCAAGATCGCGCTTGAAAATAAAGCAGTAGACTTGGTCGCAATCAATGACCTGACAGATAACGAGACATTGGCGCACTTGTTTAAGTACGACACCGTGTACGGACATTATCCAAAGGCGGTAACTGTGGGTGAAAACCATATTGTGTTTGGAAAGAAGAAAGTTGCGGCGTTTTCAGAACGTGAGCCAGAACGATTGCCATGGGCAAAGCTGAAAGTGGATGTGGTAATTGAAGCAACTGGTGCGTTTAGAACGGAAGAAGGAGCTAGCCGACATTTTGCAGCTGGTGCAAGAAAGGTAATTGTGAGTGCGCCAGGCAAAGGCGGTAATGTGCCTACGTTTGTGCGAGGAGTTAATGATCCAGATTTGAAAAAGACAGATCGTCTGATCAACAACGCGTCATGTACCACAAACTGTATTTCACCAATCATGTCTATTTTGGAGTCTCGGTTGGGAATCAGAAAGGCGATGATGACAACTGTGCATGGATACACCGCAGATCAGCGATTACAAGATGCACCACACAAAGATTTACGACGAGCCCGCGCAGCAACATTGAACATTGTGCCAACCACAACTGGTGCAGCTGCAGCAACTACAGAAGTAATTCCAAGTTTGAAGAAAAAGTTTGATGGTATTGCGATTAGAGTTCCAGTGCCAGTAGGTTCGCTATCTGATTTCACAATTTTGGTGAAGAAGAAAACATCTGCAGAAGAAATCAACAGCTTCTTTATTGAGGCAACTAAGAATCCATTGTACAGAGGGATTTTGCGAGTAGAGGATGATCCAATTGTTTCAAGCGACATTATCGCAGATCCGCACAGTGCAATTGTAGACCTTGGATTTACCAAGGTTGTTGATGGAGATTTGGTGAAGATCCTGGCATGGTATGACAATGAGTATGGATACTCTCACCGGCTGGTGGAAATGGTTGTGGAGTTAGGAAAGCGATAAAATTCAAATTGAAAAGCGCCCACATGGGCGCTTTTTTAAATCCAAAACCCGCGGCCGTGGCTGCGGGTCGAGGAAGTAGCACAGGTCGCGTCGTATTACGCGAGCCATGTGAAGAGCTCTGCGGAGAGCGTCTTGTAGAAGTGATCAGTCGCGTCAGCGTCAATGTTCAGCTCCGGCTTGGTAGCCTTTGCCACTCTGGCACCGTTATCACTGAGCACAATGATCACGCCGTTGGGATTTTGGTGCTCATTGTCCACGGTGATCCCTGCGCCTTCCAGTCCGCGCTTGACCGCTTCCAGTCTTCCTTCCGGAACTTTGCCAGAAGTAAGTACGGCAAACGGAACTGCGCGTGCGCGCTCCGGTGCCTGCCGCAGTGGCGGACGAGAGAATCGCGCCTCAGCTTCTGGAATCACGTAAACCTTGGTCACGCCAGCGTCCAGCATGGCCTGCCAGCAGTTGCTGCAACACCAGTAGTGGCCCCACATGTATGCAACCGCACCAGTGAGATCAGTGTGATTGTTTGCGTGAGCGTCCGCAATTGCCTGCGGTTCTCCGTGCTTACCGTCACATCCGGGACAAAACTCGTACCCTTGTCCGCTTTTTGAGCCAGCAGCGACTCGGCCGCAAAACAAGCCTTGCCACCCACCGTCAGCGGTAATAGCACCACCACCAAGAACAATGTCGTTCTTGACGATTGCTACACCAACTTGGTTTTTGCACGCAGTTGCTTGCTCAGAAAATCTCTTTGCGGCAACCATGTGCGGGTGGTCCTCTGGCACGACCTCATAGCCATACCCTTCAGGCGCCTGGCCTGGGTCTAAGTGTCCTACTTCCATAGAGTTGTTCCTCCTATCTCGGACGGGATTGTCCGTAAATGCATCTTGGGTCAAAAATGACGGTGTGTCAACTAGAAGGGCTGCTCTGTAAACACTTCACCGCTGTACGCGCTTACCCAATAATTTCCAAATGTGGTTCTCAAGGTTCCGGCCTCATTGAATGAAGTTACAGTTACCTCATAAAATTCTGGGTGGTCTGCAAGTTGTCCAACTACAGCTCCGGGCAAGGTGTCTAAGGCCTCCTGTGTTGCAAAAAACTCTGCAACTTCTGCTAACTCCTTCACTAGCTCCACAGCCAAATCCTCGTCAACTGGATCTGGTAGCGCCGGCCCAGGCTGATTTGTGTGCCATGCAATGCCTAGTGCGACAATAAGCACGATTGCGCCGGCAATAAGTCCTACATGTTTTTTCATAGAAGTGATTCTTTTTGTGAACGAGATAGTTTTTTAATTTCTGCTTCACGCGCAGATGCGCTGGCACGGTCTGGACACTCCTCAGTAAACACAACCTCAACTGGTAGGCGAGCGCGGACATACTTAGATCCCTTTCCGCTCCGGTGCGTTTCAATCCGCGCGTCCAAATCTTTGGCAATCCCAGTGTATAACGAACCATCTGCACAGCGCAGCATGTAAACTGTATACATATTACAGCAAGTCCATGTCTCGCAAAGAATCAATCGCCGCAATAGTTACGCGCTGCTTTCCAGGTTGGTAGATTTTTTCACACAAATATCGAGCCTCCTCATAATCCACCCACTTTGCTTTGTCGAACTCTGTCTTAGAAACATCCAACCCAGCGTCACCAACCTCAATCGCCATAAAGAAGTACGCCTTTCCTTTCATGTCAATTTTTTTATTATCATCAGTTCTCAAATCCCGGGCGTTCTGCTTGCTTGGCGGGAATTGAATGTGGTCATCGTTAATCAATTTCATTGCGGTGATACCTTTCACAAACGCCGCACCCAACTCTTCTGTCATCTCACGACGGGTTGCCTCTTCAATAGTTTCGTCATTATCAATCCCACCTTGCGGAAGCTGCCACAAGTTAAACTTGGTATCAAACACAAACAACAACTTCTGGGCATGCAAAAAACAACCCACAATCTGCGGGCGGTATCCAGCCTTTCTAATATCATCAATCTCAGTTTTTGAAGGGGTTTTCATGCAGACAGTATACCGCAAATTAGGATTTGGTAAACAGTAAAATTGCCTGTTTACGTGAGATTGTGTAGGATCTGCAAAGATCACAACTACATCCGTGCTGTGCGGAAGGAGGAAAACAGTGCGTGAACCATTGCGTGATGTAAATGAGCAAGAGCGGATCTATCGGATCGTCAGCTTGGCGGTCGCGGGCGTGGAGCTGTTTCGTCACAGACTCCTGTTCCAGAACAACTGGGGTAGGGGGTGGCGAGTCTGCGACGCTGATGCGTTTGGTCTCTGGTACGCGGAGAACCGGCGCTGGCAGCGGGATCAGGATCTGAGCGATGTGATTCTCTATCCGCCTACTCAGCCGGAGTGGGCTGAAGGGGTGGACAGGAATAGCACGTTCTACCGATGGTGCGAGCAAAAGCTCCTCGTCATTGATCTCAACGTGCTTCCTGTGCCTGTTGGGTTGGCCCCGGTCATGGTGCGCGTGGCCCAGGAAGAGGGCGGCGTGGGTGAGCTGCTGCAGCAGGGGGTTGTCCAGGCTGATGAACCGTTGGGCTTCTGCAGGGGCATCATGGCCAGGCTGAAGGCTTGGCAGTCTCCGCCGTCGTTCTTCCAACTCAGCGACGTCCCGTTCAGAACCAAGTAGTAACCAAGTTCACCGATTCCCTAACACGGCATCGGTGTTCTGCTTTTAAGTTGCATTTGAAGCGATTCCGGTGCTACACTCAATTCATACTAATCCCAAAAGCATGGCTCAATTTGATCAACAATATAAGAATGCCATCCTCAAGATCATGAATGAGGGGTATGAGGAGCTCAATGAGAGAACCGGGCATTCTACTAAGATTATTCCAGGGCTTACTCTGGAGATTGATTCTGGATTTCCACTTCTTACGTTGAGAAAAATCCCGGTCCAGTTGTTTGTGGCAGAGCAAGTTTGGTTTTTAATGGGTTCGCAACGTCCTGACGAATTCCTTAATCAGTTCACCAAAATTTGGGATGACTTTACAGAAGATGATGGAAAGATTTTGGCAGCATATGGTCACCGGTGGCGTCATCATTTTGGCCGAGACCAGCTAGAGGACTTGGTAAGCCTTTTGGACAAGCAGCCGGGAAGCCGACATGGTGTTGTGGTGACATGGGATCCATCAGATGATGGGTTGGGAACAGGAACACCAAAGAAAAATGTGCCATGCCCGTATACTTTTACAGTAAACATTGTTGGAAACAAGTTGCACATGCACAACATTGTCCGTAGTAATGACATGATGCTTGGATGTCCGCATGATGTAGCTGGGTTTGCGTTGCTCATGCACATTTTGGCTGCGAAGATTGGAGTGAAAGCCGGGAAGTACACGCACAGCATTAGTAATGCGCATATCTACGACATCCATTACAAGCATGCGTGGGAGTTGGTAGAAAGAGAAGACAATCATCCGGCCGTGAATTTTGAAGCACAGCCAGATTGGTATGACCGCGCAAAGGCAGGAGATGTAGAATTGGTAAAAGAAATCGTGGACAAGCTAAAGGCGCAGTACAAACCGCAAGGTCCAATTAAGGGAATGAAGATTGTTTTGTAATATGACAGTAACGCTTTTGATGGCAACAACCGTAGACGGGTTTATTGGTCGAGACAGCGAGCATCTGTCTTTGGATTGGACCAGTCCAGAAGATAAGAAGTTGTTTGTGCAGTTGACCAAAGAGGTTGGTGCCATGATCATGGGTCGCAAGACGTTTGATACTATTGGTCGGCCTTTGCCTGGGCGATTGATCAAAGTGATGACTCGTACACCAGAGAAGTTTGAATCTATTGAGGGGCAGGTGGAGTACACATCAGATTCGCCAGAAAAGATTGTGGCAGAATTAAAGGAGCGAGGATTTGCTGGTTGTGTAATAGCCGGTGGTGCACAAGTGAATACCATGTGTGTCCAGGCTGGAGTGATTGATGAGATGGTGCTGACTGTAGAGCCAAAATTATTTGGGCAGGGAGTTGGGCTTTTTGAAGGAGTGCAGTTAGATCAAAATATGGAACTCCTCAGTTCTGAGATGCTTAATGAAAATACAATCAAGCTTCACTATCGATTTGTTTAAAACGAGATTGTTTCACAATATTTGAGCAGCTTACTCCTGTACGTAAAAGGTTTTACGTCTGCCGGAAGTTTGCTAAGCCAGTGTGAGTTAGGGCCTATTGTTGGGTCTCTTTTTTCACTTAAAGAACGGGTTGTTGGCAAGAGTTTTTGGCTTAAGACAGTTTTAAATTCTGAAAATTGCTCAGGGCTAGAGAATACAAAGGTGTGGTTGTTGTGTTCCACATAAAGAACCGGGTATCTCCCTTGTAAATTTGGTTTGGGTGCTGGTGGGTCAAATACAGAAGCAGAAAACCACTCGGGTGAATCAACTGGTTTGTGAACCCAAAACGCCATAGGTGTGTTTTTCCAGTCATCCTCAAATTGTATCCAATGCTTTTTCATATGTTTGATTAGAGTGAGTGATCTTGATCCCCTGAGAGTTGCCACGTTGTGCATCGTACAGATCCACCAAACAAACAGATGTTGTTTGCGTTTACTTCCACCACGTTCTTGGTGGTGTTTTTTTGAATAATCTCCAGCACTTCTTTTTCAATCTCATTTCCAA
>CAYZOG010000001.1:37491-41176 GCA_964480225.1 uncultured Gammaproteobacteria bacterium
TTGGTGGTGTTTTTTTGAATAATCTCCAGCACTTCTTTTTCAATCTCATTTCCAAACACGGGGACGTATAGTGTTTTGTATGTTGCAACCAAGTTCAGGTTAATCCCGCATGCAGAACCAATCCCTTTGGTGCTATCAACTCCGCCGTCATCAAACGCAACAGGCACAGTCACGATTTTCACGTCAGGAAAACTGGCTCGCAGGTCTGTCACAAGATTGTCGTGGAACTCTGGATCTGTGGCTGAATAATCATTTATTGCCAGGACATCATCATCAATCCACGCTACCATGCCATCTGCATGGGCAAGCACTTCATCATCTGCCAGGATCAACGCAACTTCATCAGCGTGCAATAGATGCTTCAAAACCTCTTTGGCTTCTTTGTAATTTAAATGTTCGTTATCTTCCAAAAACCGGGTTGTGACAATTACGCGACCATTGTAATTATCAACAACGTTCCCGCCATCCAATACAAGATTGGTTGTTTCAAATTCTAGATTTTGAGCCTTAGCGAATTTAGTAAACGCACGCTGTGTCTCACGCGCTTCTGCTTTGCTCATGGATGCATCAGTGTACACAAACTGAACTGGCTTTTCTGGATTGATGGTTGCAAAGTCTCGCATCCAAATGTCATGCATGTCTGCCTGCACAAGAACATCTTCTGGTAATTTGTCTGCGTAGTATTCTTCTGTCTCCTGATCCACTAAGATTTTAATGTCGTCTGTGCCGGTGTTAAGAACTTGTGTTGCGTAGTTAACTTGAAACACCACAATCTCGTCAAAGTAGTCTTGATAGTATTCGTTATAGATTGAGGGAGCGGCCAATACTAAGGTCATAGAGTCTGAATACATAGGTTCTGTGGGTTCGTCAGGTTCATCAAATACAAAAACCCCAATGCCGAGTATAAGGATAAGGGCGAGTATGAAAATGAGATGGATGATTTTCATATCAGAGGTTGTTTAAGGGTTGTTTCTATAGAAAATAATTTGTCCTATAACCATTCCAGTGGTTAGGATTCCCACACCTTGTCCAATGATCAAGACCCAATCATCTTGTAGGGCACCATGGACCGTCCAGAGCACATAAGATAGGAAGGCCAAAGCATAAAATGTTGTAGAAACCCCTTTTGTTGATTTTCGTTTATAGTTGATTCTAAACTGGTCAGGAAAACCGATCATCTTAACCAAGATGCCCACTGTTAGTGTAAGTATTCCAATAATTGCCGCAAGTGTAAGATTCATAAAGATTAGTGTCAGCTTGATGCTCTATAGAATGGTACCCGGCTTGTTGGACCGAACAGTTACATAGTAACTTTCAAGTCGTGAGAGGTAGTATTCTTTTTTGTCCGAGTTCAACACGATCTCAATAAGACTCCTAAGACGTTTTTCAAAGCCGTCCTCATAGGAATAGAATTCCTTTTGGTTTTCTGTGCGTGGTCTAAAGTTAAGAAACATGCCGTCCTGGCCTCGTAAATAACCAGCAGTATTTACACATGAGATTAGTGCGGGGAGTTGTTGTGCTACAATACCCAATTCATTAGGGTCTTGGGCTAATTGCTCATACGCGGCAAGTTGTTTGTCTAGCAACGTTGCATATGCCCTGACAAAATCAGTGTAGTTTTCACCTGTTGTAACATCAAGTTTGTGGATTTCCATATGGTTGTTTAATCTATTTGTATTGGCGCTGTGTTTTCTTTTAAAAAAGTGATCAAAGTGTTGAGTGTTTTTGTTTCAAGAGTGTAATTTTTTTCTAGCTTTTTTCTGTAGAATTTTCTCCTAAACATTTTTCTAAAAAATCCAGAAACTCCAGAATTCTGTTTGAGAATTTTAGGACGGAGCACTTGTGTGCAGAAATTAAGCATTTTTTCCACCTCTGCTTTGTTTAGTTCTACACCACCAAACCGCAGTGCTGTCATTGTTTCAATATCAAAGAGTTCAGGTCTTTCATTGTTTAAATGCTCCCAGAAAGAGCCCCAGTTCCAGGCGTTTATCTTAATACTGTTACTATGTGTGTCTGTTAGTCTGATTCCCATATGACTAAATCATAGCATGGGGAGACGTGCCTTGCGATGAGGTATGCTCGATGCTACACTCAGCATATATAATTTCAAAAAGTATGGTCCTCAATAAAACAGAACTTGCAAACTACATTGCTGAGGAAAAGCTCAGTTTTACACCGCGACTGGATGGGTTTCAGTTGCAACCTAACTCAATTGACCTCCGGCTTGGGTGGAGTTTCTATGTGCCAAAAGCCACAGAGATGAGTGAAGCAGGAAGAGTAGGGTTGGCCGCAGATTACCTAGAGTATGAGCAACCAAAAGAGTATTACGAGCTTGTGAAACTTAAACCAGGGCAGGCATTCACAATCCAGCCAAAAGAGTTTGTGATTATCTCAACATTGGAGAAGGTGTCATTTAAGGATGGTGGTGTTGCAGCAACACTTCATCCAAGAAGTTCTGTGATGCGCCGTGGATTGATTATGGAAGGTGGTGTGATTGATGCGTTTTATTCTGGGCATCTGACTATTCCATTGTTTAATAGTACTAACCACGCCATTAAGTTGTTCCCAGGGGAGCGAGTATGTCAGTTAATGATCCATCAGCTGAGCTCAACACTTGAGGCAGAAGACGCAAAGAAGCACGGCATGGGAAATGCAAAATACATGGATGCAACTCCATACGGACTTGAGGCAAAGAGTGATAGTAAAGATGAGATTGATTTCATCAAAGCTGGGAACTTGGACGGACTGAAGGATCAGTTTGGCCTAAAATAAATCTTCTAAAAAAGTGAACACCCCAGACCTACGGTAGCAGGTGGGGTGTTTCAATTTGCGCGAGTGTCTACCCGCTGGTCGGGAAGTTCATTCGAAGCTCCACGCCGTGGTTGGTAAATCCAAGGCGTTCGTACCACGCTTGCACACCCGGCTTGCTGTGACGAGAAGTGCAGATCAGCTTGTAGCAGCCGATAGCGCGAGCTTTCTGGATCGCTTCTCGCACTAGCGTTGTGGCGTGACCCTGGCCGCGATGATCCGGGTCAACCCACACATCTTCCATGAAACCAAACGGTTGATCATGGAGGTCGTTGGTCATGACGTAGAGGTAGGTTCGGCCAATGACCCGGCCACCACCTCCTTTGATCTCAAACTTGATCCCATGTGCAGGGACCTGCTGGGAAGTTATCTCCATCTCTGGGTGTTCTCCTTGTCAGAGGGTGGGGAAAGGACTTGTTTGGATATATCATGTCAGGCCTAATTATGCAATGTTGCAGCCCAGACAATCCCAGTGGTACACTCAAGTCAATCAAACAAATACTATGGATAACAAAATCATCATCGGGCTGGTTGGCCCAATGGCAGTAGGAAAAGGAGCGGTGTGTGAATACATGGCGGAGAAGTATGGGGCTAAGCAGGTTCGGTATTCAACCATGCTCAGAGATGTCGCAGACCGATTGTTTTTGCCGCACACTAGAGATGTGCTGATTAAGATGTCTGAAGTGTTGCGCTCAACCTTTGGTGATGATTTGATGGCGCAGGTGGTGAAAAAAGAAGCGGAAGCGCTTGATGTGGAAGTGGTATGCGTGGATGGGATTCGGCGGCCGCAGGACGTGATCACTATGCAGGACAATCCAAATTTTCATTTGGTGGCCATGGATGCGGATATTAAGGTTCGGTATGACAGAATTGTGAA
>CAYZOG010000001.1:41276-47107 GCA_964480225.1 uncultured Gammaproteobacteria bacterium
GTGTTTTCTTTGAAGCAATTTTGGCGGGAGCATGGGCGGCATCCGCGCGCAGATGAGATTCCAGAAAATACGTACGCCATTATTTCTGCCGAACCTACCAACGTCTGGGTTGGGGCGGCCATCAGACAAGAGATGATCCAAAATGGGACTGGATATAGTCCGCATGCAATTGCAGATGCGTTTGCACTAGATAGATTGGTGTTGTACAAGCGTGTGTTGCTGCCAGCACTGGAGCGTGGGATTCATATTTTGCAGGACAGAGGAGTGTCTACATCACTGTGTTACCAAGCGGTGAGTCATGACGCGGCATTGAGTACGGAAGAGATTGCGCAGTTGGAAGGAAATGCGTTTGCCCTAGAACACGCGCCAGATGTGTTGCTATTGATGGATATCTCTCCAGAGCGATGCATGGAGCGATTGGCTGGAAGAACAGAAAAAGATGATAACGCCATTTTTGAGAAACTCGACATCATGCAAAAGTTGCATGCGTGCTTCCATGGTGATGTATTTCAGGAATTATTTGTTGGTAAAGGCACAAAAATCATGACCTTTAACGCTGATCAGGACATGGATGGCGCAAAACAGCATGCAATTGAGGTGATGGGGCAGATAATTGGGGAATAATGAGATGGGATTTTCTGGGCGCCGGCTGAAAGCCGGCGCCCTTTAAATTTAGCCAATGTGCTGCTATACTATGCTCAAATAATTGAACTAATTTCTATGAAACTCGCAAGTGGTTTTGATCTACTTAAGCGCGGTTGGGAGGTATATACTGCCAATTTCAAGCGCTACACCCTTTGGGGATTTTTGTTTTTGCTGCTCCAGATTCTTGGGCAGTACGCACAAGGTGCTCTTGTCTTCTCATTTTTGACAAAGTACGGCGTTGACCTTGGTGCAGAAGAGCTCGCGCTCTATATTCCATGGATGAGCCAGCTTCAGGACTCACTTGGAGGAACTGGACTAATGGTGTTTGGTATTGTGACCGGAATTATTTTTGGTGTAGCAATGCTCTACATGTTTGTTGGAATGGCATTTAACTCTGCAGACATGTTCGCCAAGAAAAAGGACAAGAGTCTTGGAGAGTACCTTAAGATGACCACGCCAATGTTCTGGCCATTGATTCTTGTTGGAATCATTACCACCATTGCAATTGTGCTTGGATTCATCTTGTTGATCATCCCTGGAATCATCTTCAGTGTGTGGTACATGTATGCGTCTTACGAGGTTATCTTTTCAAAGAAAAAGGGAATGGAGGCGCTTCGTTCATCAAAAGGATTGGTACACGGACGATTTTGGCCAGTGCTATGGCGCTTGTTTGTGATCTACTTGGTGATCATGGTGGTATCAATGGTGTTTGCCCTAGCGATGGGAATTGCTGATACCGTACTTGTTTCAATGTTTGGTGCAGAAATGATTTGGTTGTCAGTACTACTATTCTTGATTCCAAACTTGTTCTTGGTGCCATACTCATTTGCAATCCAGTACGCGTTGTACGAGGGGTTGCAAGCATCTAAAGGAGGATCTTCAAAAACTGTTAAGCCAGAGGACTTGGCTCCAGCAGCGTAAGATCTTATGCAATACCTTCCGGTCATCGGACTTGAAATTCACGTTCAGCTGAAGACGCAAACTAAGATGTTTTGCGCCTGTGCTAACGTGCCAGACGGTGCGCAGCGCAACAGTGCCATCTGCCCAATTTGTACTGGGCAGCCTGGTTCTTTGCCTGCGCCAAATGCTGAGGCAATTGCCATGGGTGTGAAAGCTGCCCTTGGCTTGAATTGTCATATTAATGAGCAATCAAAGTTTGATCGGAAGAATTATTTTTATCCTGACCTGCCAAAGGGGTATCAGATTTCCCAGTTTGATCAGCCAGTAGGGGAAAATGGTGTGGTGAGAATTGAGGTATTTAATGACCATGGCGAACCTTTTGAAAAGCAGGTTGGGATTACCCGCCTTCACTTGGAAGAAGATGCTGCTAAGTTGATTCATGGCAGTGGAACATCTGTTGTTGATTTTAATCGCGCAGGGACACCGCTTGCAGAAATTGTGAGTGAGCCAGATTTGCGTAGTGCAGCAGAAGCAAAAGCATATTTGCAGGAGTTGCGTTTGATCATGCGCTATCTTGGTGTGTCTGATGCGGACATGGAAAAGGGGCAGCTGCGTTGTGATGTAAACGTGAGCTTGCTTCCACTTAAAGATGATGACGAAATCAACTTTGATGATGTAGAACTTCATCCAAAGACAGAAATTAAAAACGTAAACTCTTTCCGTGCGGTAGAGCGTGCAATCTTGCATGAGATTGAACGACAAACTGCGTTGTGGGAAGAGGGGAATCCACCAGCGGTGACTACAACTCGTGGATGGGATGATGACAAGCAAGTAACTACAGAGCAAAGAACAAAAGAAGATGCTGCAGATTATCGATACTTCCCAGAGCCAGACATTCCACCAATGAACTTGCGATCAGTTGCGGAGCAAGTGCAATTGCCAGAGCTTCCAGCTGCGCGCCGTGAACGGTTCGCTAAGGAATACGGATTCATGCGACAAGATGTGGATGTGTTTGTGGCGGACAAGGCGCTGGGAGATTATGCGGAGACCGTGTATTCAGAGTTTGGTGCATGGATGCAGAGCAGCGGACATGATCCAGAAGCTAATAAGGAGAAAATGACCAAGCTTGTTGCTGGGTGGATTACCAGTAAGTTGATTGCGCGATTGGTGGAGCAGAAAAAGAGTATTACTGACATCTCAATTTCTCCAGAAAACTTTGCTGAGTTTTTGACCATTATTTTTGAAGGAAAAATTAACAGTACCAACGCACAGAAGTTGTTGGATTTGATGTTGGCGAGTGGTGGTGCAGATCCAAGTCACTTGATGGAAGAGCATGAGCTTGGGCAGGTGAGTGATACTGGTGCGATTGCAAGGATTGTTACCGATATTATTGCCAACAATCCAAAGCAGGTAGAAGAATATAAGAGCGGTAAGGAAGCGGTGTTCAAGTTTTTTGTGGGAATGGTAATGAAAGAAACGCAAGGTGCTGCAGATCCAAGTGTGGCAGCAGAAGAATTGAAAAAGCAGCTTAACGCGTAGCTGTATGGGACTAAGGAAAATGCAACAAGTGAGGAAATGGACTGGTAAAACAGTTCTTCTTAGGATTGATGCCAATGTGCCGGTGCACAAAAAGCAGGTGACTGATGATTCTCGGTTGCGCGCGGTGGTTCCAACAATTGAGGTGTTGATGAAGCAAAAAGCCAAGGTTGTGATTGTTGCTCATTTGGGACGCCCAGAAGGAAAGCGTGTTGCATCATTGTCTTTGGCGCCAGTGGCAGAGCGTCTTGGAAAAATTTTGAAGAAGAAGGTGGTGTTTTCTAAAAGTAAGATTGGTACTGACGAGCTTGCGCAAGAAGTAGGGAAGTTGAAGAGTGGGCAGGTGATGATGCTTGAGAATGTTCGGTTTTATGCTGGGGAGAAGAAGAATGATCCTGGCTTTGCCAAGCAGTTAGCCGACTTAGCTGATGTATATGTAAACGATGGATTTGCGGTTGCGCACAGATCGTCGGCAAGCGTGGTTGGTGTGGCAAAATTGTTGCCAGCATATGCTGGGCTGTTGATGCAGAATGAGTTAGCTGCTGTTCAGAAGGTTCGTAAACCAAAAGCACCAGCAGTATTGTTGGTTGGAGGAGCAAAAATTGATTCTAAGTTGCCGGTGATTAGAGCGCTGCTTCCGTATGTGGATGCGGTGCTGGTGAGTGGTGGAACATTTAACACGATGTTGGCCGCTAAAGGGTATGAGCTTGGCGAGTCTGTGTATGATTTGGATTATGCCAAAGAGGCTAAGTGGTTGTGGAAGCAGAAAAAGGTGTACATGCCAGTTGATGTGACCGTTGGGACCAAAAATGGAAAGCGGTTGCGACATGTTCCTGTGCCAAAGAAGAAAGCTGTAATTGCAGATGATGGGTTGCAGGTGTTGGATATTGGGCCAGCGACCATCACGTTGTATGAAGAGATCTTGGCTGGAGCAAAAACGATTATTTGGAATGGGCCGGTTGGGTATTCTGAGTTCCCGGCGTATCGGTTGGGTACAGATGCGATGGCCCAGGCTTCTGCGCAACAGGCGCAAAGTGGTGGTTATGCACTGGTTGGTGGGGGAGAAACAGTTGAGGCTCTGCACCGGGCCAATATGGTACAATATATTACACATGTGAGCACTGGAGGAGGGGCATTACTTCATGCCTTGTCTGGCAAAACTCTCCCTGGTGTCCACGCATTAGAAACCTAACATTTGTCTATGCAATTCAAGCCATACTTCCATCATTTACTAACAATTCTCGTAGTGCTACTGGTAGTCTGGGTAGGGCTTGAGGCAAGAAATTCTGCAGTAGAGTACCGATTCATTGGTGCTGATGCTTCAGAAGTAGCTACCATTTCAGTGGTGGGTGAGGCAGATCAGGAATTGGTTCCAAATATCGCCACAGTTAGGGTTGGGGTTGAGACAGATGATGCAACTGCGCAGTTGGTGAAAGATGATATTGCCAAACGCATGAACGCAATCATGGAGGTTGCAGAAAAAGATTTGAAGATTGATGAAAAAGATTTGCAGACACAGTCATTTAGTGTGTATCCAAAAACTCGTTGGGACAGGAATACAAACACGTCAGTGCCGGATGGATTTAGTGGTTCACAATATTTGAGTGTGACCATTAGAGATATTGATGCGGCCAGTGAGGTGATTGATGCGTTGGTGAGCGCTGGAGCGGACAGTGTAAATGGTTTGCAGTTTGTGGTTGAGGATCAAGATGAAGCGCTTTCAGATATTAGAGAAGAGGCAATTAAAGATGCTCGTAAGAAGGCAAAGGCATTAGCTAAGGATTTGGATGTGGAGTTGGTTAGGTTAGTTGGGTATAGCGAGCCTGGTGTAGCAGAAGCGTACTTTGAAGGAATGGAAACATTTGCGCTTTCTGCAGATGATGGAATTGGTGGTGGAGCTGCGCCAAAAATTGCGCCTGGCTCACAAGAAGTTTCAACTCGTGTTGAACTCACATTTGAGATTAGATAATTATGGCGACAAAAACAGCAATCAAATCAATTCAGGCTCGTGAGATTTTGGATTCAAGAGGAAACCCAACTGTTGCAGTGGAAGTGCGGCTAGCTGGTGGGGCAGTAGGGCGAGCAAGCGTGCCATCTGGCGCATCAACTGGAGTGCATGAAGCGCATGAATTGCGTGATGGAGACAAGAAGCGATACGGCGGAAAGGGAGTGAAGAAGGCAGTGCGTAATGTAAACGTGTCTATCTTCAAAGCACTCAAAGGAATGGATGCAACAAAGCAGCGCAAGATTGATGAGACCATGTTGGCGCTGGACGGAACAGAGAATAAAACCAAGTTAGGAGCAAACGCAATTCTTGGTGTGTCATTGGCATGTGCGCATGCTGCGGCCGCTGCCAAGAACAAACCACTGTACAAGCACATTCGGTCATTGTTCCCAGTGAAGGAAACTAAATGGAGAATGCCGCAACCAACCATGAATGTGATTAATGGTGGTAAGCACGCCAACTCTGGTTTGCAGGTGCAGGAGTTTATGTTGGTTCCGTATGCAAAGAAGTTTGCAGAGCGCGTACGAATGGGAGCTGAGGTGTTTCAGGTGCTAAAGAAGTTGCTCGACAAAAAAGGATTTTCAACTGGAGTGGGGGATGAAGGTGGGTTTGCGCCAACATTTAAAAATGAGGAGCAGGCATTTACCTTCTTGATGACCGCGATCAAAAAAGCTGGATACAAGCCAGGGAAAGATGTTGCACTGGCAACAGATATGGCTGCGTCAGAGTTCATGAAAAAGGATAA
>CAYZOG010000002.1:0-8668 GCA_964480225.1 uncultured Gammaproteobacteria bacterium
GTGGTTGGGAGTCTAGACGTTCTCCAGCATATTTCAAAAGGTTCGCGCATAAAGTGATTAAGGAATATAAAAACAAAGTTGATTTTTGGGTGACCATTAACGAACCTAACGTTTACACCAGCAACAGCTACCTGCGTGGTGAATGGCCACCACAACGTAGATCTGCGTTTGCGTTTATGCGTGTGATGCGACATCTTGCCAAAGCGCACAAATACGCCTACCACCTTATTCATCAGGAATGCAAAAACCCGATGGTGGGAATTGCTAAGAATACATTTTCAATTGAGTCATACCGGTGGTGGGAGTTTGAGCACTTTATCAAAATGAAGCTAATTGATTACGTGTGGAATCAATACTTTTTCAAGAAAACAAAAAACACTCATGATTTTATTGGGGTGAACTATTATTTCCATGTTCGTGTGCGTAAGAGTGGGTTCTTTAGATTGAAAACTGCTGATGCTCGTGAGGAACACAGAGAAGGTTCTGACTTGGGTTGGGAGCTCCACCCTACTGGCCTGTTCCAGACGTTGATGAATATGCACCGTTATGGTTTGCCAATTATCGTGACGGAAAATGGGTTGGCTGCAATTAATGATCATAGAAGAAGTCGGTTTATTGTCTCACATGCTAAAGAGGTGTATCACGCGATTCGGGCAGGAGCAGATATTCGTGGGTATTGTTATTGGTCATTACTAGACAACTTTGAATGGAACAAAGGTCTTGAGCCACGTTTTGGTTTGATTGCGGTTGATTATGAAACCATGAAGCGCACTCCAAGAAACAGTGCATATGTTTACGCAAGAATCTGCAAGAAGAACGGCATTGATCACGATCTTATGCGCTTCCTTGGACACAGCGCAGCAGAAGAACCGCCAATTCTATGATCTTCCACAAGAAAAATCACAAATACCTTAAGATAGCCATGATTGTTTTGGTTGTTGGACTTGGTATTTACGGTTGGTCTTTTACACTGGATTTCACCCCTGAAGAGGAGCCTGTGTATGGAATGACATTTAGCAAAGCACATGCACAAAGTCTTGGACTTGATTGGCAGCAGGCATTTCTAGCGCAGCTTGATGAACTTAATATCAAGCATTGGCGGCTCAGCGCGTATTGGAATGAAATTGAACAAGAGGATGATTACTTCACATTTGATGATTTGGATTGGCAAATTAATGAGGTGCGCAAGCGCGGCGGATCTGTAACACTTGCGCTTGGACGACGGTTACCACGTTGGCCAGAGTGTCACACACCAGAGTGGGCAGAAAACCTAACTGAAGCAGAGCAGCAAGAAAAAACATTGGAGATGCTGCCTGAGGTGATTGGTCGGTATAAGCACGATCCCACCATTGTGAGATGGCAAATTGAAAATGAACCACTTCTCCCCTTCTTTGGAGATTGCCCATCACCAGATCTAGATTTTCTTAAACGAGAAATTGAACTTGTACAAGAACTAGACGACCGGCCAGTCATGACAACAGCTAGTGGTGAGCTTGGCAACTGGACTGACTCTGGAAAATATACTGACCTCCTTGGTGTAAGTCTATACCGCGTAGTATGGAAGCCAATCATTAACGAGATTGTATATCCAATCTCTCCCGGAATGTACAAGTTGCGACAATGGGCCGTACAGAAAAACGGAGTTGGTGATATCATCCTGAGCGAACTTCAAGCAGAGCCTTGGGTGCCACACGGATTCCTAGGCACACCACTTGAGGATCACTTTAAAACCATGAACCCAAAAATATTCGACCAAAATATTGAATACGCTAGCGCAAGCGGGTTTACGGAAATCTGGCTCTGGGGTGGTGAATGGTGGTACTGGCTTAAGACACAGCACGGCAAAACGGAAATGTGGGAAAAAGGAAAAGCACTCTACAAATAGAGTGCTTTTTTTGATTCCTAATTATGAAAGTGAGATCACACCCTGAGTGATAGCCGTTACAATTGCTGCCGACATCACCAGACCGATAACAAACCCAGATATTGCGTATCGCGGTTTCAGCGCAAACAACCATGCCGCTAACGCCCCTGTCCACGCACCAGTCATTGGCAGTGGAATTCCAATGAATACAATCAATCCCAGCAACTCATACCGAGCATAACGCTGTGACGCAAACTTGGTTCTAGTTCTTTCAACAAGCCAATCAAAAAATTTATTGAAGTGAGAACTGTGCTTGCACAACCAACGACTCACCGGACCAATCAAAAAATAAATCGCCAACGCCGGAACCAAATTTCCAGCCATAGCAATTACTACAGTTTCTTGTACCGGCATGTTGTACACAGAAATCCCAATTGGGATTGCCGCGCGCAACTCTCCAACCGGAACCATAGCAAGCAAAAATACTGCAACCTCATTTGGCACAACGGCCAACCACTCCACAATATGACTAATTATTCCCATACCCTTCTTGGTCTGACCAGACAAAATTATCAAATACCCATGCGCTCAACATATCCACTTCTGTGAACCGCGCAAAATGTTCATCAGCTCCTAGCACCACAACAGCAATGGTGTGGCCACCCTGCTCCATATGTGTTGCTAGGTTGTACCCTGACTCTTCAATAAATCCTGTTTTACCACCAACCACATCAGCATCACTCAACCTCACCACCTGATTGGTAAGTAGCCAGTTTGTATTCCCCACCTTCCTACTCACACCGGTGTTAGTTGGTGCAAAACCATAACTCTGGCGAGCTGCGGCTTTAGCAATTTCTGGATAGCGCATTGCGTATCGCAACACCACCGCAATCTCTCTCGCGCTAGATTTGTTTTGCGAGTCCAATCCTGTTGGCTCCACAAATTGCGTTTGCACCAATCCCATTACCTTTGCCTTCTGGTTCATTCTTGCCACAAATTCCTGCATGTCCAAGCCTGTGCTCTTTGCCAGCGCGATAGTCGCCGTGTTTGAAGATCCGACAACTGATGCGTAAAACAAATCCTGCACACGAACCTTCTCTCCCTCACTCACGTACTCCCTACCAAGTCGCATATCATCTGGAGCAATTGTGACTGCAGCGTTCCAATCTGGCGCAGTGTCCAACAACACCATTGCACTCATCAACTTACTCACACTTGCAATTGATCGCTGCTGATCAATTCCTTTGCTGTACAAAATTTCATTACTAGCCACATCAACAACAATAGCTGCATTTGCAGAAAGTGGTGTGCTAAATTCTGATCGCCCAGCCAACACTGGCGGCAACAACCGCTCTTTTGAAATTTGAAATCGTGATGGTACTACATCCCCTCCTTCTGCAGTTGCTGCTCTTACCCCTTCTGCAAGTGGCAAATGTCGTGCTGAAAAATCCTCTACTGAAGATGAATTCCAAAACATGACCGAGTCTAACGGCACGGTCACAATACTAATGATAATAACAACAATGATCCCAAGTGTAATCATAATTATTCCCCCTTTGTATCAAGCACATCATCAATATATTCATGTGTGCTAAGCTCTGCAAAGTTAGGCAACTGCTCTACAGATTCCATCCCAAGTAATCGCACAAAATCCATTGTCACAGAATATACCGGCGCCATCTTCTTTGCGTCTTCTTTTTCTGAAATCAACCCACGCACCATCAAGTTTCTTAAAATCAAACTACAGTTTACTCCTCTGATCTGCTCAAGCTCTGGCTTAGTGATTGGCTGACGATACGCAATAATAGACAATGTCTCCAACGCCGGCCGAGTCAACTCTCCACGAGTTTCATCTTTCAAAAATCCAGCGACCAACTCCGCATGTTCTGGCGCCGTCATCAACTGCACACTTCCATTATTCTCCATAATCCTGATACCAGACTCTTCCTGATTCCACTTCTCTTTTAACAACTCCACTGTTGCGCGCACATCAGCTTCTTTTGTTCCAGTAAGTTTTGCCAAACGAGAAAATGTGAGTGGCTTACTACTCACAAACAAAAGCGCTTCAATCTGTTGTTGATGCTGTACCATAGCTCCAGTATACCTTATTTTGTTTTTGTTAGCTTAATGTCTCCAAACAAATCATCTTGTGCCGTGTGCAACTCTCGCTGCTTAACCAACTCAAGCATTGCCAAGAAACTTACCACCACTTCAGAACGAGTTTCTGCCTTCTGTACAAGCTCTCTGAATGAACCTGTCGTGATCTTACTCACATACGTTCTGATAGAACTAATCTTTTCTTTAATTGAAACCACTCGCTGCATTGTTTTTTGCGCAAGCTTGAAAAATGGCTTCAACCGTCCCAAAACTCGTTCAAATGACGATTGCAAATCTCCTGCACCCAACTTCTCTGGCGGATAAAATCCCGCGTCTTTTTCAACCACAATTTGCTCTCGACCGTACGCAACCTGACCCTCATTAATGCGTTGTCCAATCCAACCACTTGCCTCCACAAAAGTTTTGTACATTTTAAGCTGTGAAGCCAAGTCCTGCGCTTCCTCCTCCTCTGGCATGATTGCACTTGGCAAAATCGCACGAGACTTCAGATACAGCAACCGAGACGCCACCACCAAAAAGTCTGCAACTTCATTGGCAGGGATATCATCGTGGGTTTCTGCGTATGCCAAAAATTCGTCAGCCACTTCTGAAAGTGAGACCTCTGTAATTTCTAGCTCATGCTTTTCAATCAGTTGTAGCAATACATCAAGCGGACCACTAAATTCCCCCTGTTGTACCACGTAGCCGCCTGGCATAGATTATTCTGGTTTATCAACCTTGACGTGATAGTCAGCCAAAAGATTTTCAGGAAGTTCTGATGGCGCATCCATTACTGCAGTGTTTCCTGAACCAGTCATTGGGAAGGCTTGAACTTCTCGCAAGTAGGTCTCGCCAGTAAGGTTCATGATGTTACGCTCAACACCAAGTGCAATTCCCCCATGCGGTGGAGTTCCAAATGAAAACGCTTTCAACATGTGCCCAACTGACTTTTCAATCTCTTCATCAGAATACCCCATGATCTTGTACGTTGCTCGCAACACCTCCGGATCATGCGCTCTAATACTTCCCCCACCAGCTTCATACCCATTACATACCATGTCGTACTGTGACGTAAGAATATTCTCCACATTCTTACCGGCCAAGTGATCTTCTAGATACTCTGGCAATGGCTGTGAAAACGGATTATGTGTGAAGGTCCAGTTTCCGCTCTTCTCATCTTTTTCAAAGAATGGGAAATCTACAACCCATGCATATGCAAGTGTCTTACCATCCTTCTTTTCCTCTTCTGTTCTTAGATCGAATTTATCATCACCATACTTCTCCATTGACTCCTTGTATGAGATTCGTGGCCATGGCTTTTCTTTTACAGTGTATCCAAGCTTCTCAACAGTTGTAGTCACCATCTCTTCCACCAAATTCATTACATCCTCTTGCTCTACAAAACTCATCTCAAGGTCAACTTGAGTGTGCTCAAATCCTCTATCAGCCCGAGGGTCCTCATCACGCAAACATCGTGGCATCTGATAGTAACGCTCCATTCCCGCAACCATCAACAACTGCTTGTACTGCTGCGGACTTTGTGGAAGCGCAAAAAACTTTCCTGGTTGCAATCGTGCTGGCACCAAAAAGTCTCTAGAACCTTCTGGTGTAGATTGAGTAAGCAGCGGAGTTTCAACATCAACAAATCCGCTTGTGTTCAAAAACTCACGACACAATCGTACAAACTCACTACGCATTCTAATATTACGTTGCAGTCGTTCTGTTCTCAAATCCAAGTAGCGGTACTCCATTCTTACCTTCTCATCAATGTTTGATGTATCTTTGTCGAGTTCAAACGGTAGTGGCGCACTCTTACTTACAATCTCAATCTTCTTAGCCAGGATTTCAATAGTTCCTGTGGCCATGTCTGGATTGATCTGCTTTTCTCCACGAGCCTTCACCTCTCCGGTGATCGCAAGCACAAACTCGCTACGCACATCACCCAAAAGCGCAGCTGACGCTTCATCAAGTTCTGCTGGAACCGCGACAACCTGCACGATTCCGCTTCTATCGCGCATATCCAAAAACGCAACCTTTCCCATGTTGCGGCGATTATTCACCCATCCCTTAATTAGGACTTCTTTCCCCTCCTGTCCTACGGCTTCTGTGGCCAAAATTCGCTCCATATTTTTGGATAAATCACTAAATTAGCAGTAATAGTATACCGCGAAGTACTAGGCTCGTAAAGACAAAAACACCCCATTTCTGGGGTGTTTCCTGATTAATTTTATGGCCGAACCCGATAAATCGTTCTTGCAAACGGAATTGTCTCTCTGATGTGCTTCACACCAGTCATCCAGGCCACAGTTCTTTCTAGCCCGATTCCAAATCCACTGTGTGGCACAGACCCATATTTTCTTAGATCCAGATACCACTCAAAGTCTTCCTGAGAAAGCCCCTCATGTTTGATTCGTTCAAGCAACGTGTCATAATCTTCTTCACGTTCAGCTCCTCCACTCACTTCTCCATACCCATCAGTTGCAATCAAGTCACTTCCCAACACATAATCTGGATCTTGTGCGCGCTTCATGTAAAACGCTTTGATCTTTGCTGGCCATGTATGCACAAATACCGGCACGCCAAATTCTGCGGTCAATGTTGTTTCATCATCTCCACCCAAGTCATCCTCATACGTGATATCAGAACCTTTACTCTGCAAATACTCAATCGCTTCACGATGCGTCATTCTCTTAAACGGTTGCTCAACAATTGTCTTCAAAACTTCCTGATCTCGTTCCAAAATTTCCAACTCCGCCTGATTCTGATCAAGGACTGCTTGAGCAATATATTTGAACAACTGCTCTTGCACCTCCATGTTGTCCTCATAATCATGGAACGCCATTTCCGCATCCATCATCCAAAACTCGGTAAGGTGACGACGAGTCTTACTCTTCTCTGCTCTAAACACCGGACCAAAATCAAACACTTTTCCGTGCGCCATCACCGCAGCCTCCAAATACAACTGCCCACTTTGTGACAAATACGCATTCCCTTGATCAAAATACGGAACCTCAAACAATGTTGTTGTTCCCTCACATGCGTTTGGTGTCAAAATTGGTGAGTCAATTTTAATGAATCCGTTTTCATTAAAGAATCCGTAGATTGCATTGATCACTGTATTCCGAACCCTCTGAACAGCCCATTGTTTTTTTGATCGCAACCACAAATGCCTGTTCTCCATCAAGAAATCTACTCCGTGCTCTTTGTTTGAAATTGGATATTCTGGCGCAACCTGCAACACCTTCACATCACTAACTTGCAACTCGTATTCATCTTTCTTTGGATGTTTGCTCACGGTTCCGGTTAGTGCAACAGATGCTTCTTGCGCAATGGTTTGTGCGTGTTCCCAGATAGGTTCGGCAACATCATTCTTACTCACAATCGCCTGAATAAATCCTGAACCATCTCTGATCTGCAAAAACATCAACTTTCCAGATGATCTAAAATTGTGAACCCACCCGGCGATGGTCACTTCCTGATCTAAATATTCGCTAATTTTAGCGACGGATTTGTAGTTGTTCATATGGTGATAGTCTAGCAAAGGGAGCAGTGTTTTACAAATACAACATGCGCTGATACGCTGGATTAAGCGTGGAGTTTTTTCAATTTCTTTACTCCTGGGAAGCACCAAAATAGAAATTGATAGGGCCATGCGACACGCTCTGTCGCAGATACTGGGCTTGAGGCCTGAGGCGTCGGGGAATCGTTCTCCCCGTGGGAAGCCAACAAAGAATCATGAACGGCGGTAACGAATATTACTGGAGCAACCACATAACATAACGCCCACAACCTACCTTTAACCGGTCCAACCCCGGTGCCCCGGAGAACGGAGAGTCTAGTACCCGGGGTTCGTTTTTATTAGATCCCAACTTTTAAGCCGCTTCTCAAACACGTATTCCATTTGTCGCCTAAGTGTCTTTCCTTGCTCATGTGCAAAGCCAGCTGTTTCCATGATTCTAAGCGCGACTGCCTGTTGCCACCACTGTACTTTTTCTTCCTCTAGTCGCTCTAACATCACCACTGCCTTGGCCGCAAACAAATACACATCTGGATTTACATCCCCTCGCCTATTAGTCTCTTGTAACAGTCCACAAAAAAATTGCAAAGCCAAAAGCTTTTGCAATGATTGCCTAATCTGATTGGGAACATGAATTGGTTCTGACCGTAAAACTTTATCAGAGCGCTTCCCTTTTGCAATATCTAATGTAGTTACCACACCAACCTCAAGCCGAGACCGTTGCTTACTTGCTGACCGCCGAGTCCCAATTGCAATTGCATCAATCACACCAAACTCTCGAGTCAACGCAACCACTCGCAAATCAAACTCTTTAAACGGCGCCACGTGCAGCACCAACGCTGATGTGCTGACAATCTGTGCCATACTATTGCTGAGAAATCCAGTCCTCTAAAATCAGAAGCGCAGATTTTTCATGAATTCCGGCACCAGCGTAATCCATGTCTGACGCTTGCTTACTAGTAAACGCTTCTGGCACAGTTTCAATTTTCACATCAACAACCTTGCGCAACACCTCAATAAACACATCAGTTTTCTTGCTCTGCTCACTAGGATCACCAGACAAATGATTTGGCATCCCAACTACAATCACATCTACAGAATTCTCTCCCACTAACTGCGCAATCTTGGCCGAAACCTGCTCATCACTCTCTCGCTCAAACTCGCCAAACGGCACAGCAATAGAAACATCT
>CAYZOG010000002.1:8768-10157 GCA_964480225.1 uncultured Gammaproteobacteria bacterium
GCTTTAGCTGCGCGCAAACCACGATACATCGCCTCTTGTGTGCGCTTCATCAACTCAGTATGCTCAGCCGGAACTTCACCAATCGCAACAGTCACCGCAGTGTCAGTGTAAAATCCATTTTTAGCAGGCCATTCCATTCCAATATCCATCCCCAGTAAATCGCCTTCCTTCAACGCATAATCTTTTGGAATCCCGTGTACAACCTCTTCATTTACAGACGCACATATAGTCCCAGGAAACGGATTCCCAGACCAGCTTGGATCATACCCCTTAAACGCAGGGCGCCCACCCATTTCTCTAATTCTCTTTTCTGCATGCGCATCAAGCTCAGCCGTGGTCACTCCAGGCTTAGCCATAGCCATTAATTCCTGGACAACCTCGCCCAGCATTCGGCCACTTTTCTTGATCTGCTCAATAGCATGCTTGTCCTTAATCATTGTGCTCATATGGATCTACCCTACTGTATTTACCCTAAATTGTCCATAACCAAAACACACCCCGCAGGGTGTGTTTTTAGCTACTTAGTACCAGTATGTTGTACTTGTTCCACCAGATGGTGTTGAGCTTGGAGTATATGTTGGAGTGCTACTTACTGTTCCCCCTCCAGTGTTACTTGGTGTTGAACTCACCGTCTCCACAGGCTCCTCTTCTACAACCGGTGTGCTACTTGGAGTTTCTGTTTCTGGAGTGCTACTTGTTGCGCTTGAAGCTGCTGCAGCTTTTTGCGCCTGCTCCTCTTTCCATTTTTTCTTTGCTTGCCCTTCTTCCCACATCTTCTTGCGTCGCTCTAACTCTGACTTTGTTTGCTCCTTCTCTTGTTTTTCATACTTTTCATTATGTCGCTCTCGCAAACGCTCATAATAGCTGTTTGGCAATGCTCCAGCCGCAAATGCAGCTCCTGCTCCAAACGCAAGCAATAGGCCAACCATTACGGCAATCCCTACCTTACTCCCTACTTCTGTCTTACTCTTCGTTTTCATACGCAAAATTAATGAATGTCTTTTTGTGCAACGCGCGCCCAAGCCGCCACGATGCGCTTAATGTCTTTTTCAGTAACATGAGGTCGCCCATCCTTCTTCTGAAGCTCCTTTTCAATCTTCTCTATCTCCTTTACTGATTTTACCATATCTCGCTTCACCTGTTTAAGCTCAGCTGGAGATAGCTCCTCTTTTTGCTTTTGTCTAAGTTTTGCCAATTCTTCCTTGAGCTTCATCAATTCCTTAGGACAGTCATCAAACTTACACCGCGCTTGATATGACGCATCATGCAACAGCGCCAC
Source organism: uncultured Gammaproteobacteria bacterium (assembly GCA_964480225.1). Lineage (GTDB taxonomy): Bacteria > Patescibacteriota > Patescibacteriia > Magasanikbacterales > JBBTQS01 > CAYZOG01. The sequence continues at coordinate 10,048 of CAYZOG010000002.1, forward strand.
CGCAGACTCTGGCGCACTACTTTCCCGAACCTTCACCGTCGCACTTGCCTCGTCAATCAAGTCAATCGCCTTATCTGGCAATCTCCTATTCTTAATATACTCGTGAGACA
>CAYZOG010000002.1:10257-26729 GCA_964480225.1 uncultured Gammaproteobacteria bacterium
ATGTCAGTAAAGTTCACCGCACCTTCTGTTCCTTTTGTTTGTACAAGCGTATGAATCTCATCAACAAACAAAACCACCTGGCGGTTAGCTTGCTCAACATGGGCCAACAATTGCTGAATTCTTTTTTCAAACTCACCTCTGTACTTTGTCCCTGACAACAAATCAGAAACCTGAAGCGCCCATACTTTCTTATCTGCCAAACCAGTTGGCACGTCTCCAGTTGCAATCTTATACGCCAACCCTTCAACAATCGCAGTCTTCCCCACTCCAGCTGGCCCAAGCAGCACCGGGTTGTTCTTATTTCTACGAGACAGAATATGAATCACACGACTGATCTCATCTTCTCTACCAATCACTGGATCCAAATCTCCAGACTCGGCCATCATAGTCATATCCTCTGCAAACGGAACATTCCCACCAGATGAGCCAGAACTTCTTTTCACTCGTTCCTTAAGCCCACCCATGTAGCCGAGCTTCTTTGCATACCAAAAGGTTGTCAGCAAGATCATAACACCAAACCCCAGGTACCAAAACCACGGATCAAATGTTACTTCTGCAAAAGGAGCGGATTCCATATTAGTAGAACAAGCAGTTACCGTCTGGTGCGCCAAATGGCAATGTTTTTACCAAGCTAAACCCATCAGACCATTTCATTTTCTTATGTAGATCTACGCAAACTGTAGAATCAACCGTGGTGAACTGATGTGTGTCCAAGGTAACGAAAATTGGATATGTCCACCCTGACCAAAATTCAACATCTTCTAACTCTGGATCTGTGAACGTGATTGTCTTCCCTGAAAGCAAATCATCAATGTACACATTCTTTTCCCCAATCTTGTTTGATTCTGAAACAAAAAACTTAAACACTTTTAGCTGAATCGGTGTAGACGTTGAAATTGTTGATGTTGCAACATCAGCTGCTTGAATATTAAGCGAAAGATCTCTCATAGTGAGCAATGCTGTAGAAGAAACTGTTGACGTGACGACCTCACTACTCGGTCCGATTGCTGAAAGATACCATTTTGCCACGAGCTGATCATTCCCATTTGACACAGCCCCACTTGGTGAATCAGCCGCAACGGTGAAATTAGGAATCACCGCATACGCGTACTGCGGATACTGCATCACCTTCCCCTTTGCTTTTACTTTTGAATGCCTAACAACATTTGAGTCTGCCCACACCCCAAGCGCATCTCCAGAAAGATTTACCTTTGCGTAAAAATCATTTTCAAAATCAGCGTGCAAGGTGTACAATCGCTTCTCCCCCTTCTTCATTTCCTGTGCGACCTTCTCAATCAAGATAGATCCTTGATTTTGCTTACCACCAATTTTCATCTCCGCAGTTGTCACACCAACCTGATTTCCTTTCTCATCTCTAACCACAAAGTTTGTGATCCCCTGTGCCATGTCTGCATTACTGTCAGAGCGATCCAAAATGTTAAACCACATAGTGTCAAAAACCACGTCTCCATTCTTGGCCTCTAGCCCAAACGTAAGTAGTGGTGCTTCTTGGTCACCAAAAATATGGTAGGTGCTTTTAGAAGGTTCGATCTTAAGTAATGAAACATATGGCCCGCTAGCAATCGGAGCGGATGCAAACGCAGCACCCAACGCTACCAACCCCAGAACCACACCAGCTAGAATCGTGATCTTCTGCCCCACTGTTGCAGAAGTGTTTGTGCTGGATTTTTTCTTAGAAGATTTTGGCATACAAAAAAATCACATGTTATGTGGTCAGTATAGCATAAAAAACCCTCCAGATTTACTGGAGGATCTTTACAATATCTTTTTGTACATCATCTACGCTTTGCGCTCCATTCACCTCATGGACAACTCCCTGTTCTCGGTACGCGGCAATCAGCGGCTCAGTTTCTTGATGATAAATTCCCAATCGTTTTTTCACTGCATCTTCTGTGTCGTCTTTTCGCTGTGTCAGCTCTTCCCCATCAACATCACACACACCTTCTTGTGCCGGTGGATTAAACTCCACATGGTAGATGTGATTATTTTTACACTGTCGTCGCCCAGAAATTCTACGCACCGCCTCTTCATCATCAAGCGTAATCACAATCACGTGATCAATCGCAGTGATGTCCTTTAGGTCAGCCATCTGCTGCGCATTTCTTGGGTATCCATCCAAAATAAATCCGCTCTGCGCATCTGACTCTGCAACACGCTCCGCAATTACTCGCTTAGTCACCTCATCAGGAACCAAATCACCTTTTGCCATGATTTCCTGCGCCAGCTTTCCAAGCTCAGTCTGCTCCTTTACGTGATGACGATACAGCGCCCCAGGAGAAATTGAAGGAATACCAAATACCGCAGTAAGCAATGCTCCCTGCGTTCCCTTTCCGCTTCCCTGCGGCCCAATGAGTACAATTCGTTTCATAACTAGTTAAAGATTGCCAAAACTCTATCACGAATCATCTGACTCGCCTTTCCATCCAACCCGGCACTCGCACAAATCTTCAAAATTGCCTGCGATTGATTTCCGCGATCTTTGTATTTTAACTGTCCGTTCTCAACCAAACGCCCAATCTGTGCGCTAATCTGATCTCGAGCCTTCTGATCCAAAGACCCAAAACGTTTTGCTCGATACAACGCATCCACCACATGGTGAATTTTTCGTCGAGCATCTTGTGAAGAGAGCTTCTGACCACCACCTGATGATGATTGTCGTGAGCTGCCCCCTCCAAACAGTGAACTAAACAGCCCCATAGAAGATGTGATTACACAGAATCGTAGCTGCGCATGGTAATCTGCGCGTCAATCTGTTTCCATGATTCAGTAGCAACTGAAACAACGATAAGCAAGCTAATACCTCCAATCAATACGGCGTTGGTTCCGGTAACTGCCTGAACAAGCAACGGAAGTACGGCAATACCACTCAAGAACAACGCACCACTCAAGGTAATTCTTGTAATAACTTTTTGTAGATAATTTTCTGTCTGTGTTCCTGGTCGAATCCCCGGAATAAATGCTCCCTGCTTCTGCAAGTTCTCTGCCATGTCTTTTGGCTGCACCACAACTGATGTGTAGAAGAAGGTAAACACAAACACCAATAGGAAGTATAGAATTCCGTACACCCACTGATTTTGGAATGCGTCAATTGTCCAACTTGCCAAGCTCGCAATCCAGTCAGTCTTTGCGCTTACAAAGAACTGCGCAATAAGTGGTGGGAACAACACCAATGAGATCGCAAAGATAATTGGGATCACACCGGCCATATTCACACGCAATGGCAAGTGAGTTTGTACTCCCCCAGCCACACGTCCACCAACTCGTGCTCGAGCATATGATACTGGAATGTTGCGCTGTCCTTCTGTGATGAAGATCACACCAACCACAGTCACAAGCGCCAACAAGATCAAACCAAGCAACATAGGCACCTGACTCACATCAAAGGTCAACCACACACGCTGTACTGTTGCTGGGAATCCAGCCACAATCGCTGCAAAAATCAACAATGAAATTCCGTTTCCAACCTTCTTCTCTGTAATCAACTCTCCAATCCACATCAAGAATGTTGTACCCGCAGTTGCTGACACCAAGATGGTGAACAACTGGAATCCAGTCATGCTTGGGAAAATATCAATCTGAGACTGCTGCAACAACACCACAAAGCTGTACGCCTGCACAACCGCAAGTGGAATACTCAACAAACGAGTGTACTGGTTAATCTTCTTCTGTCCGTACTCCCCCTCTTTCTTCAGCTCTTCAAGCCGAGGAACAATCAACACCAACAACTGGAAAATAATTGCTGAGGTAATGTATGGACCAACACCAAGCATCACAATTGAGAAGCCTTCAAGTGTTCCTCCTGAGAACACATTCAACAACCCAAGGAATTGGTTATTATCAAAAAAAAGGCTCAAGTTCTGCACGTCCACACCTGGAACCGGAACATTGGCCAAAAATCGGAATAGAACTAGCATTCCTAAAACAAAAAGAATGCTATTTCGCACATCTGTAATACCAAAAATTTTCTTTAGTTTTTCCATACAAAAGCAACGGATTAAACCGCTGCTACTGTCCCACCTGCTTTTTCAATGGCAGCTTTTGCAGATGCACTAACTTTGCATCCTTTTACAGTAACAGCCTTAGTGATCTCTCCTGTTGAGACGATCTTTACACCTGACTTGATTGTAGCAATCACATTGCTCTTTAGCAATGTGTGTGGCGCAACTACTGCTCCAGCTTCAAATGCCGCTTCAATCTGTGCAAGTGTTACGGTAGCTGCCTTTGCATTAGGACTCTTAAATCCACGCAACTTAGGAATGTTACGCAAGTTCATCATGAATGAACGTCGAGCGTTTCCGGCCTTACCACCAGAGCGTGAGCGCTGTCCTTTTACACCACGACCTGAAAAGTTTCCTGTTCCTGAACCATCTCCACGTCCAAGTCGGCGTCGAGTTGTTCTCGCGCTAGTGTTCTTTTTGAGGTTGTGTGCTGAAGTTGCCATAGCGTTTATTTCTTAGCGATTGCCAACTCTTCAAGCGCCTTAAATGCAGCTTTTACGTTGCTAAGCTTATTCTTAGTTCCAAGAGTCTTACTTGAGATGTTTGGAATTCCTGCGTACTCAAACACAGTACGTAGGGCTCCACCAGCAATCACACCGGTTCCCTTTCTTGCAGGCTTTACCATGATCTTAGCAGCCTTTGCCTTAACATCAACTCTAAATGGAATAGTTTCATTAACAATAGGAACGGTGATCATTCTCTTCTTTGCCTGTCTTACAGCCTTCTCAATAGCAAGCTGTACGTCAGCTCCCTTTGCTACTCCGTATCCTACACGTCCTTTTCTGTCACCAATAACCATGGTACATCGGAAGCTCAATCGCTTACCACCCTTGGTCACACGAGTAACACGATCAAGTGCAACAATTGTCTGATCAAACTCTGGCTTCTCTCGCTCTGGGCGACGTCCACGACGTCCTCCGCGTCCACCACGACCACGCTGTCCACCGCGCTGTCCTCGTCCACCACGATTGTTGTTCTGTCGAGCATCCTGCTTTGGCGCACCAGAAGATGCTGCCGCTGGCTTTGCAGCCGGAGCTTTTGTCTCTTCTGTCTTTGGTTGTGTGGTTTCTTCAGCCATAGTGTTTAGAATTTGAGTCCGCCATCACGAGCACCCTCAGCAACTGCCTGTACTCGACCAGCGTAGCGGAATCCTCCGCGATCAAACACAATTGATTCAATCTTAAGTCCTGATGCTTTTTCAGCAATCATCTTTCCTACAAGGTATGCCTGCGCAACCTTTCCTTTTCGCTCCCCTGCATCACCTGTCGCTGTCTTGCTGTGTACTGCTGCAATAGTCTTTCCAGCCACATCATCAATCAACTGCGCGTAAGTTGTAGTCAATCCACGGAACACACTCAATCTAGGACGTGTAGCAGTCCCTGAGATCTTTGCACGTACTCGACGATGACGTCTGATACGTGAAGTGCGTTTTGGATTTGGTCCAAGCTTTTGCATATGATTCTAGGCTTACGCAGCTGCCTTAGCAGCCTTACCAGCCTTACGACGGATGATTTCATCCTGATACTTAATACCTTTACCTTTATATGGCTCTGGCTTTCTCAACTTTCTGATATCTGCTGCTACCTGTCCTACCAACTGCTTATCAATTCCTGTGATTGTAATCACATTCTTCTCTACTGCTGCCTGAATACCATCTGGAAGTGGGAACTCAATTGAGTGTGAGTACCCAAGATCCAACTTCAATCCACTTCCCTGAGGTGCAACCTTATAACCAACACCATTTACCTCAAGTACTTTTGTGAATCCTTCAGTAACACCCTGGATCATGTTCTTCACAAGTGAAGAGTACAATCCCCAAAGCGCACGCTCTGTCTTCTTGTCTGGATTTGCCACAGTTACTTTCACTTCATTTCCCTCAACTGCAACACTAACCACAGCGTTAGCTGCTTGCTGCAACTCGCCCTTAGGTCCTTTTACGGTGATGAACTCGTCAGAAACTGTAACGGTCACTCCGTCTGGGATGATAAGTTGTTGTTTACCAATACGTGACATAGTGACTTAGTACAATTCACACAAAATTTCTCCACCAACTCCTTGTTCTTTAGCTTGCTTATTTGTCATCACACCCTTAGATGTAGACAAAATTGCAACACCATAGTGATTGCGGATTACCGGCAATTCATTCTTACCAACGTACTTGCGGAATCCAGGCTTACTCACACGCTTAATGTGTGAGATCGCGCTACGATCACCATGATATTTCAATGCAATCTTAAGCTGTGGCTTAGCATCTTCCACCTTCTCTGCTCCTGCAATATATCCTTCAGTCTTCAAGATCTCTGCCAAAACCATCTTCAGCTTTGAGTACGGCATGATCACCTCCTGCTTTTTAACGCGGGAAGCATTACGGATACGTGTGAGCATGTCTGCGATTGGATCGGTATGCATATTCTTACCAGCTCGATTTACGTACACCAGGCAACTGACCCGCGTTTGCAAGTTCGCGGAAACAGATGCGACACAAATCAAAGTCACGCATGTACGCTCGCTGACGACCACACTTGAAACAGCGGTTCATATGACGAGTGCTGTACTTTGGCTTCTTTGCTGACTTTGCAATTTGTGCTTTTGATGCCATACAATTATTTCTTCTTTACGAATGGGAACCCAAGCTCTTCTAGTAGAACCTGTGACTCCTCCGCATTTTTTGCGGTTGTAACTACGACCACTTCAAGGCCGTGAACCGTGTCTGCATCCTCAGGTGAGATCTCAGGAAACGCAATCTGCTCTTTAAAACCGATTGTGAAGTTTCCTTGGCGATCGAATCCCTTGGTACTAATACCACGGAAGTCACGCACTCGAGGAAAGGTCACGCGTAGCAACTTTTCTACAAAGTCATACATGCGCTTTCCACGAAGCGTCACTTTAACACCAACAACCATCCCCTCTCTCAACTTAAAGTTAGAGATTGAAAGACGAGCCTTGGTGCGAACTGGCTTTTGACCAGTGATTGCCTCAAGAGTTTTTTCTACAGCAGTGATGTAATTTTCATCCTTGCTGTGCTTACCAACACCAACGTTCAAAACCACCTTGCTCAACTTTGGCAATGCAAAGAGATTGGTCTTTTCAAGACGCTCTCTTAGTTTAGGTACTACTGCAGTTGTGTAGTGGTCACGCAACATAGTGCTGATTATTTATCACTCTTCTTAGCTTCTTTTTTTGCAGCTGGCTTCTTAGCCGCTGGCTTTTTTGGTTCTGCATCAACCTTCTTCACATTTGAAATGTGAATTGGTGATGGCAACTCAATACGCTGTCCTTGCTCACCCTGGCGCTGTGAACGCAAATGCTTTTTCAAGATATTTACACCATCAACAACCACGCGTTGCTTTTTAGGAAATACCTGAACAACTTTTCCGGTCTTTCCCTTGTCTTTACCAGCGATTACTTTCACATTGTCCCCTGTTTTGATCTTGAGCTTCATAGTATTAGCTTAGAGCACCTCAGGCGCAAGTGAAATAATCTTTTGGTAACCTCTTCCTCGCAACTCACGAGCTACAGGACCAAACACACGAGTTCCCTTTGGCTCTTTGCTCTTCTTATCAACGATAACAGCTGCGTTATCATCAAAACGAAGGTAGGTTCCATCCTTACGACGGAATTCTTTCTTCTGTCGAACAATCACCGCGTGAACAACAGTTCCTTTTTTCACAGCACCGCGAGGAGCTGCTTCTTTAACTGTACAGGTGATAACGTCACCTACGCGTGCGTATCGCTTCTGGTAACCACCAAGGACACGAATACACATGAGCTTTTTAGCTCCGCTGTTATCCGCTACATTGAGCATTGATTGATGTTGAATCATATGCTTATGTTATGCCTTCGCGATTACACGAAAACGCTTTCGCTTACTAATAGGTCGAGTTTCCTCAATCACAACCTTGTCCCCCACTGCGTACGCTGACTTTGCATCATGTGCCATGTACTTCTTAGTTACACGGTACTGCTTCTTGTACAAGCGGTGCAGCTTAAAGGTATCAACCTTAACAACTACCGTATTTGCTCCGGCAACCTTAACAACTTCACCTTTCAGTTGGCGTCGTGCGGTTGTTTTAGTTGTTTCAGTTTTGGTTGTCATAGATAGAAATCAGGGCGTATTGTGCCTTATTTTTGGGTTTCCGTCAATTGGCGCATTTTAGTCTTAATGCGGGCAATAGTCTTCTTGGTGTCACGAATCTTTCTGACACCAGTTTCCTCACCTGCATACACAGCAAACTGCAATCGCTCAAGCTCCTGCTGATACTGTGTTAGCTCTGCACCAAGAGCCTTCATATCCATTTTTTCCAAGTCCTTCATCTTCATATGATTAGAACTTTTTCACAAAACGAGTCTGGACAGGCAACTTATATGCTGCCAACTCCATTGCGCGCTTTGCGGTTTCTTCAGGCACACCGTCCATTTCAAATAGGACAGTACCCGGCTTTACCACAGCCACATAGTGGTCTACGGCTCCCTTACCAGATCCCATAGGAACTTCCGAACCTTTTTTGGTAACTGGCTTGTCCGGGAAGATACGAATCCAAATCTTACCACCACGAGAAACATATCGGGTCATTGCACGACGTGCAGACTCAATCTGTCGACTGGTGATCCAACTGTGGGTAGTAGCCTTCAATCCAAACGCACCAAAAGCTACAGTCGTCTTACGTGTCGCAACTCCCTTGTTGCGGCGACGACCTTTCATCCACTTACGATGTTTTACCTTCTTAGGTAGCAACATATGATTTAGAATTTGGTATCTTCACGGGCAAATTTGTCCTTTCGACCAAAGACCTGTCCGCGGTAGATCCATACTTTAATACCGATCACACCATAAATAGTGTTTGCCTCCACCAATGCGTAGTCAACGTCTGCACGCAAGGTAGATAGAGGAATCTTTCCATCTGACAATGTCTCACGACGAGCAATGTCTGCTCCGTTAAGACGTCCAGCAATAGAAATCTTCACTCCCTTTGCTCCGTTCTGCATCACGCGCTGAATAGCTTGCTTCATCACGCGGCGGAAAGGAACACGCTTTTCAAGCTCTGTCTTCATCTGGTTACCAACGATCTTTGATGAAAGTGATGGGTCTTTCACCTCATACACCTGCACCTTCACGTTGTCCTTTCTGTCGAAGAACTTAATCTTGATAGTCTTCTTGAGTTCCTCAATACCTGCTCCCCCACGCCCAATGATGATACCTGGCTTTGCAACAAGCAAAGTCACAGTTACATCTTTGGCGTTTCTGGCAACAGAAATACCATCAAGACCAGCATCACGAAGTTTCTTCTCCAAGTATTCTCTTAGAGCAACTTCCTGCTGCAGGTATTGCTTATATTTTCCTTTTCGACCAAACCATCGTGAATCCCAAGGATACAAGGTTCCGGTTCTAAAGATTTTTGGATGTACTTTGTGTCCCATAGGATTTACTTAGTTTCCTTTTTAGCAGCCTTTTTAGGTGCAGCTTTCTTAGCTGGCGCCTTCTTGGCAGCTGGCTTCTTTGTTGCAGGCTTCTCTTCCTTCTTCACCTCTTCTTTCTTCTCACCAGATACAACAATAGTCACATGGCTCATTCGCTTTCTGATAGGTGCCGCAACACCACGCGCACGCGGGCGGTATCGCTTAATTGTTGGACCTTCATCAGCAAAGATTGCCTCAACCTTCAAGGTGTCTTTCTTAGCACTAAAGTTGTGCAATGCATTAGCTACTGCTGAATGCAACAACTTGTGCAATGGGAAAGATGCCTTTTTCTTCATCGCAATAAGACGAGCATCAGCCTGTTCTACAGACAAACCACGAATTGCATCACAAACCAAGCGTGTTTTCTTTGGAGAAATTCGCAAGAATCGCAATTTAGCTTGTACTGTTACTTTTTCCATAGTGTTTATGCGCCTTTGGCCATCTTACCACCGTGTCTCACAAACTTCTTAGTTGGTGAAAACTCACCAAGCTTGTGTCCCACCATGTCTTCTACTGGAGTCACCTCCAAAAAGTCCTTACCATTGTGCACCAAAAACTTCATCCCCACCATTTCTGGTGTGATAGTGCTTCGACGAGCCCAAGTCTTGATAGGCTTACGATCACCAGTTTCCTTGGCTTTCGTTACCTTCTTCATGAGCTTCTCATCGAGAAATGGTCCTTTTTTAAGACTTCTTGACATAGTGTTCTATTAACGACGTCGCTTCTTCTTACCAACTGGTCGGCGTGACACAATCAACTTGCTGCTTGCCTTTTTCTTTCGGCGAGTCTTCACACCAAGCGCTTTCTTTCCCCAAGGGGTCTTAGGCGCTTTCATACCAATTGACTGAGCTCCTTCTCCACCTCCGTGAGGGTGATCAACTGGGTTCATCACCTTACCACGAACAGTAGGACGGATTCCTCTGTGACGCATTCTTCCTGCCTTACCCCATCGGATCAATCGGAAATCAGGGTTGCTTACTGAACCAACAGAAGCTGAACAGGTCTTCAAAAACTTTCTGATTTCTCCTGAAGGCATCTTTACCTGTGCGTAACGACCTTCAACACCCATCAACTGCACCTGAGTTCCAGCACCACGAGCAATCTGTGCTCCCTTTCCTGGCTGGAATTCAATGTTGTGTACAAATGATCCCACAGGAATAAACTCAAGTGGCATACGTGTACCCAACTTTGCATCAATGGCGTTCTGTGAAGAAACCACCTTCATTCCCACCTGCAATCCATCAGGGGCAATGATGTAACGCTTCTCTCCATCCTCATACTGAACCAATGCGATTCTAGCATTTCGGTTTGGATCGTACTCAATAGTCAACACTTCTGCAGGCTGATCATATCGTTCCTGCACAAAGTCAACCAATCTGATAAAGCGCTTGTGTCCTCCACCCTTGTGACGAACGGTAATCTTACCGTTTGTTCTACCGGCAAACTTCTTTCTGATCTTCAACAAACTCTTCTCTGGCTTGTTTGTTGTGATATCAGAAAATGTGTCCCCGCTCATGTTGCGGCGCCCTTTGTTCGTTGGCTTGTATTTCTTAATCGGCATAATTGATTACGCGTCTTACACGCCCTTATGAACACTTAGAACCTCACCTTTCTTCAAGAATACGCGTGCAAACTTACGGCTCTTTCGCTTACCTTTTCGGTAACCAAATCGAACACGCTTTCCACGACGAATCATGATGGTGATCTTTTCAGGGGTTACACCAAATCGCTCTTGGATTGCCAAGGCAACGGTGTACTTGTTTGCGGTAGGTGCCACCTCAAAGGTGTACACACCAGCGCTCTCTCCAACTGCAGACTTCTCCGTAATATGTGTACGAACAAGTACTCCAGAATGAGTTCCAGTCAACGCTGACTGAGCGGTTTTCTGAGCTGGCTTAGCTGCTTTTTTTGCAGGTGCTTTTGCATCTGTTGTTGCAGCTGCCTTAGTAGTATCAGAAGACTGCCCAGCCGCTTTAAGCTGTTCATCTTTTGTCTGCTTTGACCACTTATTAAAGATTCCCATACTGGTTCTGCTTACTTACCAAGCTTTTGCTCAAGTGCCTTTACTGCATCTTTGGTAGCAATCATGCATGGGTGGTTAACCACATCAAGCACGTTCAGCTCACCAACATATGTAGTATCAACATCTGGCAAGTTATTGGTCATTCTAATTACCGCGTCGTCCTTTTCTGCAGTAACTACTACTGCGCGTCGGTAATCACAAGGCAATGCCTTTTTCAACTTTGCAAACTGCGCAGTCTTTGCCTCAGCAAATTCAAAGGCATCAACTACGTAGAGCTTTTGCTCTGCCAAGCGGTCAGACAATACCATTCTCATGGCAGCCTGCTTAACCTTCTTGTTAACACGCTTGGTGAAGTTGCGATCCTTGGTTGGTCCAAAGGTCACACCACCAGTTCTCCAGATTGGAGAACGGCGAGAACCGTGTCGAGCACGTCCAGTTCCCTTCTGACGCCATGGCTTTTTACCACCACCACGAACTTCAGAACGATCCTTGGCATGCGCCAACACCTGTCGCTTGTTTGCTGCAGCTGCAACAGCCACCTCATGAACAACAGTTGGGTTTACTTCCACACCAAACACACCATCGTTAAGCTCAAGCTTATCAACTTCTTTACCGGCTGTGTTGTATACAGATACTGTTGCCATATGAATTATGCATTTGCAGGTGCTTCAGCTTTTTCTTCTGCTGGAGCTTCTTCTTTTGTTTCCTCTTTTGGTTCTTCAGCTGCAACTTCTTCTGCAGGAGCATCTCCCTTAGGTGCTTCTGCTTCTGGAGTAGCCTCTTCTTTTGGTTCTTCTGCAGCAGGTGCTGAAACTACGCTCATCTCACCTTTTGCAGCAAGCAATACCAATCCTCCACGCGCTCCTGGAACAGCACCCTTAATGAAGATCTCATTTGTCTCTTCATCAACACGTACTACTTCCAAGTTCTGTACGGTTACACGCTCGTCACCCATGTGACCTCCCATGCGTGTTCCCTTAAACACACGTGCAGCATCAGTAGCTCCAATAGAACCAGGCATACGCAACTGGTCTTTGTGTCCGTGACTTGCAGGAGAACCTCCAAATCCGTGACGCTTAACTACACCTTGGAATCCCTTACCTTTGCTGGTTCCAGTAACAGCAATGCGCTCCCCTGCTTCAAATGAAGCAACAGTAAGTTGATCACCACGGTTAAGCTCCTGCTCAGTTGAGAACTGACGCATGTGCTTTACCTGTGCCAACCCCTTAAGATGTCCAGCCTGTGCCTTGTTAAGCTTTTTAGCTTCACCAAAACCAATCTGAACTGCGCGTGAACCGTTTTCATGCTGTGCAACCTGAGTTACAACACATGGACCAGCCACAACTCTGGTAACAGGAACAACCTCTCCGTTCTCACGGAAAATTTGTGTCATGTTGAGTTTTGTACCAATAAGGAATTTCATATGCATCTTGTCTTCTCATGTGTAAACGAAAAGACTAGAAATTACCACCAAGTATTGTCTGGCAATTTCTAGCCTTCTTCTGCCCTATGAAGAAGTTGTATATCACGAAATCTGGAAATGACTTACTCCTGGCTGAACTGTTGCGCTGCGATGTTTTCCTCCTCTACCGAGGGGATCTTATCACATTGCTCTAGGCAACCGTGTTAACAATTCTACATCTTCATCTCAATATCCACACCAGCTGGGAGACTTAGATTCATCAATGAATCAATTGTCTTAGCTGTAGGATTGACGATGTCGATTAGGCGCTTATGAATGCGTACCTCATACTGCTCCCGAGACTCTTTGTTCACGAAAGTTGAACGGTTAACCGTGTACTTTCTGATCTCAGTTGGAAGCGGTACAGGCCCAACAACCTGTGCGTTTGTGCGTGCCGCAGTATCCATGATGGTCTTTGCAGACTCATCAATCACAGTGCTGTCATATGCACGAATCTTAATACGGATTCGCTGACCAGCCTCCTGTGTATCCTTGGCTTTTTTGGTTGTTGTTGCTTCTGCCATAGATTTTGGTTTGAAATAAACCATAACCCCGCCCTCTCTAGAGAGAGCGGGACCAGCTTTATTTCACAATTTTTGTAACAACTCCAGCACCAACGGTTCGTCCACCCTCACGGATAGCAAATCGCTGCTTGTCTGCAAGTGCTACAGGTACCAACAACTTGATGGTTACATTAACTGTATCACCAGGCATTACCATCTCAGTTCCTTCTGGAAGAGTTACCTCTCCAGTTACGTCAGTTGTACGGATGTAGAACTGTGGCTTGTACCCCTTGAAGAAAGGCTTATGACGTCCACCTTCTTCCTTAGACAATGCGTATACTTCTGCTTCAAACTCAGTATGTGGAGTAATAGTTCCTGGCTTAGCCAAAACCTGTCCACGCTGTACTTCATCCTTCTTTGTACCACGAAGCAAGATACCTGCGTTGTCTCCAGCCTGTCCTTGGTCAAGCTGCTTGTTGAACATCTCAACACCAGTAACAGTTGTCTTTGTTGTCTCTTCTCCCATTCCAACTAGCTCAATTTCCTCACCAACCTTCACGATACCAGTCTCAACACGACCAGTAACAACGGTTCCACGTCCTTCAATTGAGAATACGTCTTCAATAGGCATCAAGAAATCCTTGTCAGTCTCACGCTGTGGCTCTGGGATGTATGTATCAAGAGCCTCAACAAGATCAAGAACTGGCTTTGCAGCTGCCTCATCTCCTGGGTTCTCAAGAGCCTTCAATGCTGAACCACGGATAACTGGGATGTCTGCTCCTGGGAATTCATACTTAGTCAACAAGTCACGAACCTCTTCCTCAACAAGGTCAAGCAATTCTGGGTCTGAAACCTGGTCAACTTTGTTCAAAAATACAACGATGTAAGGTACTCCAACCTGACGTGCAAGCAAGATGTGCTCACGAGTCTGTGGCATAGGACCATCAGCTGCGTTTACAACCAAGATTGCTCCGTCCATCTGAGCAGCACCAGTAATCATGTTCTTTACGTAGTCTGCGTGACCTGGACAGTCAACGTGTGCGTAGTGACGAGCGTCACTCTCATACTCAACGTGAGCAGTCGCGATGGTAATACCACGCTGACGCTCTTCTGGAGCAGCGTCGATCTGGTCAACGTCCTTGCTCTGTGCAGTCTTTCCTGCTGTAGTCAACACCTTCAAAAGTGCTGCGGTAAGAGTAGTCTTACCGTGATCAACGTGACCAATGGTACCCACGTTGACGTGCGGTTTGCTTCGATCAAATGTTTCTGCCATACCGGTTATGTCATTGCGAGCCATGACGGCCGCATTGATTAATGAATTACCTTAAATTAGTCTTTAAAAGCGTCGCGATTATAGCACGCAGGCGTAAAACCTGTCAACTATTTGCTCGCTCACGCTGGATTGTACCTTTATGCAACAGGTTCGATATAAAATCGATCCTCTTCTTCATCCTCATCTTCCGCTGAAATTTCGCTATTTTCTGCGAAATTTTCCTCACCGATCTCTCGTTCTGCTACTTGCTGCTCGCGCCACTGAGCAATTTCTGCATTTGCCTTCACTGCAGGTTCTTCCACAGGCATTTGCACGGCACTTTCTGCGTTAGTTACTCCAAGTACATCTTCATACGCTCCAACTGACATTAGCACAAAGGCATCATCAGTTTGTCCATCCACTACAATCACCCTATCCCCTGTCCGTTTTGCAAGCTGCAAAATGTGACGAAGTGTTGGTGACAACATACTTATTTTGCTCTTCCAGCAGCTACCTCATCAGCAACGTTCTTAGGAACCTCTGCGTAGTGCGCAAACTCCATTGATGAAGATGCACGTCCCTGCGTCATGCTTCTAAGTGTTGTTGTGTATCCAAACATTTCTGAAAGTGGGACCAATGACTTCACCAACTTTGCTCCACCCTGGTCAAGCATTTCCTGAACCTGTCCACGCTTTGAGTTGATGTCACCAATCACATCTCCCATAAACTCCTCTGGAGTTGTTACATCAACGCGCATCATAGGCTCAAGCAATACTGGCTGTGCCTGCTTAGCTGCTTCCTGGAATGCAATTGATCCAGCCATCTTAAAGGCAGATTCTGAAGAGTCAACATCGTGGAATGACCCATCGTACACAGTTGCCTTAATGTTGATGAGTGGGTACCCAGCAACAATACCGCGGTCCATTGCCTCCTTAACACCCTTACCAATCGGCTGGATGTATTCCTTAGGAATCACACCACCCTTAATCTCATCATCAAATTCAAATCCTTCTTTTCCTTCTTCCATTGGCTCAATACGCAACCAACAATGTCCGTACTGTCCTCGTCCACCAGACTGCTTTACGTACTTTCCTTCTGCCTGAGCCTGCTTCTTAATAGTTTCTCGGTATGCAACCTGTGGTGCACCAACGCTCGCTTCAACATTAAACTCACGCTTCATTCTGTCGATAATAATGTCGAGGTGAAGCTCTCCCATTCCTGAAATAATAGTCTGGTTGGTTTCTTCATCTGTACGAACCTGGAAAGTTGGGTCTTCTTCAGCCAACTTTGAAAGCGCCAAGCTCATCTTCTCTTGGTCAGCCTTTGTCTTTGGCTCAACCGCAATAGCGATAACTGGCTCTGGGAAAGTAATACTTTCTAGAACAACCTTATTGTTCTCATCACACAATGTGTCACCAGTTCTTGTTTCCTTAAGTCCAACTGCAGCTGCAATTTCTCCAGCATATACTTCCTGAACCTCTTCTCGAGAGTTAGCGTGCATACGCAAGATTCGTCCCATTCTTTCCTTCTTTCCTGAAGTTGGGTTGTAAATGTATGAACCAGTCTTCAATACTCCTGAGTACACACGGAAGAAGGTCAACTTACCAACAAATGGGTCAGTCATGATCTTAAACGCAAGCGCTGCAAATGGTCCTTCATCCTTAGCCTCACGAGTCATTGTCTTCTCTTCATTCCCTGGCTCGTGCCCTTCAACAGCAGGAACATCAAGTGGTGATGGCAAGTACTCTACAACAGC
>CAYZOG010000002.1:26829-36267 GCA_964480225.1 uncultured Gammaproteobacteria bacterium
CGTGCCCTTCAACAGCAGGAACATCAAGTGGTGATGGCAAGTACTCTACAACAGCATCAAGCATTTTCTGAACACCCTTGTTCTTCAATGCTGAACCACAGAATACTGGGATAATTTCGTACGCAATAACTGCCTTACGCAATACTTTCTTCAAATCTTCTACAGCGATGTCCTTTCCTTCAAAGAAGTCATTCATCATCTGCTCGTCATGTTCAACAATAGCCTCAACAAGCTTTCCGCGGTACTCCTCTACCTGCGCCTTCATGTCTTCAGGAACATCAGTCTCTTCAATTTCCTTTCCAAGATCATCCTTGTAAATAAATGCTCGGCGAGTCAAAAGATCAACAACACCCTGGAAGTTGTCTTCTGCTCCAATTGGCAACTGCGCTGCGTAAGCCTTTGTAGTCAATCGCTCGTGGATTGACTCCATGTCCTTAATAAAGTCAGCACCAGTTCTATCTAGTTTATTAACGAAACAAATACGAGGAACGTTGTACTTGTCAGCCTGACGCCACACAGTCTCAGACTGTGGCTCCACACCAGCAACTCCGTCAAAGATAACAACTCCTCCATCAAGCACACGCAAACTTCGTTCTACCTCAGCAGTAAAGTCAACGTGACCAGGAGTATCAATAATGTTGATACGTGAGTTGTTCCAGAAACATGTTGTCGCAGCTGAAGTAATGGTAATTCCACGCTCCTGCTCCTGCTCCATCCAGTCCATTTCTGCTCCACCATCATGCACCTCACCAATCTTGTGCTTACGTCCTGTATAAAACAAAATACGCTCAGTTACTGTGGTCTTACCAGCGTCAATGTGCGCGATAATACCAATGTTTCTGGTAGCGTCTAGGGAATACTCTCTGGCCATAATTTTAAAATTTAGTAACGAGCAAAGTGTGCAAATGCACGGTTTGATTCTGCCATTCTGTGAACGTCAGTCTTCTTTCTAACTGCATCTCCTTCACCTTCAGCAGCAGCCATGATTTCATTAGCCAATTTTTGTGCCATTGGGCGGCCTTTCTTACTCTTAGCAGCAGCAATCAACCATCGGAAAGCCAACGCCTGCTTACGATTTCCTCTAACCGGCATTGGAACCTGGTAGTTAGCACCACCAACACGTCGTGAACGAACTTCAAGTGCTGGAGTGATTTCCTTCAATGCTGCTTCAAATACTTCAAGCGGCTCTTTCTTTGTCTTTTCTGCGATAATATCAAACGCCCCGTAGACAATACTCTGTGCTACAGACTTCTTTCCGCGTTCCATGATGTAGTTTGTAAACTTGGCGATCTTCTCAGAACCGTAACGTGGATCTGGAGTAATTTCTCGCACTGGGGCTTGCTTTCCTCGCATAATATCTCAATTTACGCCTTTGGCTTCTTAGATCCGTATCGTGAACGACCACGCTTTCTGTTCTCTACTCCGGCAGCGTCATATACACCACGAACAACGGTATATCGCACACCAGGAAGGTCCTTAACTCCTCCTCCACGCACCAATACGATGCTGTGCTCCTGAAGGTTGTGTCCCTCACCTGGGATGTAGGCAGTTACTTCTGTTCCGTTACTCAAACGTACACGAGCTACTTTACGCAACGCAGAGTTAGGCTTTTTAGGTGTTTTTGTGGTTACTTTCACACAAACACCACGCTTAAATGGAGCTCCACGACGCAAGATATTCTTCTTTCGCTTTAGCGAATTAAAAGTAAACTGCAGCGCTGGCGCTTCAGACTTAGAAGTCTTTGGTTTTCGACCCTTACGGATCAATTGGTTCATTGTTGGCATAACAAGCCTATTTGAGAACAAAAAAATGCCTAGATTTAGTACGCCGGTATAATACACAACCCCTGGATTGCCGTCAAGAGCCAGGCTCAACAGCCTATCCCCAGATACATTGCCTAAAATAAGGAAAAACCGGGCGAACCGCGTGACGCGGCCCTGCCCGGGATCTCTTGCGTTCATCTTCACACCTGGAAAATTACGCGGTTGAATTCTGCATCGTGCCGCTGACTTGAGGAAGTCAGGCTAAGCAACCACCCATCCTCTTGCCTGGGATGAAAGTGCAAAAGAGGCATGAATGGCTGCCTGAGCGCATCCGCTATCACCGTCCCGGGAAAGATGATGTATCCAGCCCTTCTCCAGTCTTTGGGCAGGTTTTCTCTTGCCTGCCACAACGCAACGGCATGATTGTGGTTTGGAACCAGCCCACCAGCCGTAAGCCACACCACCTGCTTTGGCGCGTTCTTAAGCCCAATCGTCATACCAGGCTCAAAATAGGTGGTGCCGTGTCGAACCACCTTCAGGGATTCATACCCCTCCCCATACACCGACAGATCTGGAACTCCTCCGGGGTCATCCCCAGGGAACGTAAAACACGAAAAATCCAACACCACAACCTCCTTAACTGACGTTGGTGTTCCAATTTCAGTTATACGTGGCCTGTGGGTATTTCGTCAATCTAACCTTGACGAAACCACACTATTCAGCTACACTTCCCTCACATTATTGAAATTGTATGGGAAACACTTGCCAAATCACTGGTGCCGGTCCAAGAAGTGCGCAAAACGTTAGCCACTCAAACCGAAAAACCAAGAGAGTTGTAAAGCCAAATCTACAGACCAAGAAGGTGCTGAATCCAGCAACTGGTCTTATGATGAAAATTACTGCCAGCGCAAAGGGATTTAAAACCCTAAAGAAGTGGGCAGATGAAGGAAAGAAGTACGATTTGCGCGACATCATCAAAAAGAAGTAAGTAAAATCTCTGGAAACACCGGCCTAGCGCCGGTGTTTTTTGTTTAAAATTAAGTATTTTAACGTCTTGCTGGGTTGACAAAACCCATTTTTCGTGCTATATTTCTACCTCGTCGTGAGACGATGCGACACACCTGGGGAGGTTCCCCTAACTGTGTATGTTTGGTAGGAGGAACAATGTTTCGAATCACCGCGCTCCTTTCTTTCTTGATGATCACCGGCTGCGCCTCCACGGCGCCGACCACCACGACGGACGACCCCCTGGTCACCACGACCAACAGCGCTCCGGACTGGGTGGGCGACAACATGGTGGCCGCCAAGCGTGAACTCCGTGCCGGTCGCTACTGCGAGACCGGTGTGTTCAACAAGTCCCGGCTCGACGGCCGAGACATGAAACCGGAAGTCCGCGCCGTTCTCCCGCAAGAGATGGCAAAGCTGGATGCCTTTGGCCGCATCATGCGCCGTGCGCATGAGGTCCAGAGCACCACCGGCGGCCCCATCCAGATCTCCGGCATCAAACTGGAGAAGACGTGGGAAAACCACAACCGCACCATCTTCCATCGCTGGTGCGTGGACGCGAAAGCGTTCATGCCCGTGGCGGGCTGGATCATCAAGCAGTAACAACCCTCCAAGGGAGTCAACAGAGGACTCTTCTTGGAAAAGGCCGCGACTTCATGCCGTGGCCTTTTCTTTTACTCCATTCCACCTTGACATTTCGTCATTATCATGGCAGTATGCACTGTCGTCACGGTGACGAACAAAACCATTAACCGCATCGGAGGGACTTGATGCGCAACATCGCACCTTTTGTTTTCATCGCTTTTGCCTGCCTCATGACCCTGTCGTGCGGGAAGGCAACTGAGGAGCCCCCTCACCAGCCCGAGCCCACTCCCTACTTCGTGATTGGGAAACCTGGAGACTACGCCGCCAAGGCTCCCACCTGGATCGGCAAGGAGTTCATGAGCTACCCCAAGGAGAACGGACTGGTACTGTTCTGCACCTACGGCAGGACGGTTGTTCCGGAGCACAGCGCCGACAAAGTAGACATCAACAGCCTGATGCTCACCATGGAGGCCCGGGCCTGGACCAAGATGAGCAAACACCTCTTCTGGAAGTTTGAACTCAGTCCTGATGATGACCGAGTTCGCAACAGCCTCATCGAGCGAGAACTCTGGGAGGACGGCCACGGCGGGATCCATCGTCAGTTCTGCACCCACGCCACGCCACGGCGATAAGGCTCGCCATGAACGGCGGCGCCAAAGCGAAAGCCTCGACAAAACACTGTCGAGGCCTTCTTCTTTTTTATTTGAGAATTTACTCTACAACCCCAAATCCTGATCCAAACTATACCCACTATTCCAATCCGATGGATTAAAGTCTGATGCAGACTCAATAGTGTCACCCAATGAGTAGTTAGTGAAGAACGCGTCAGCAACATCATCAACCATTGATCCCCAGTTTGCACCGTACAACGCAATTGCCACCTCTTCTGTCTTCACCCATCGCAATGTTCCGTTTGGCCCAACAGCATATACTTTTGGATCGGTCGTGATCTTTACCATTCGTGCACCTGGCCGATTGGTTACGTTTCCACCAATTCTATATGATGCCAACTTCTCTGCAGTCACAAACTTAATTTGTGATGGCAACACACCTTTCCATGTGTTAAACACATTCACATGCGGGAACACATATCGCTTTCCATCTTTTGCCAAGTAGTACAGTGATGATTTTCCACTCACCTTCAACAGCACCTGACTATCCAAACTTTGTGCTGGTGTTTCAGTTTCAGTCGGAGTTTCTGTTGGAGTCTGTGTTGGTGTTTCTGCCGGAGTCTCAACCGGAGTTTCTGCCCCACCACATGACACCGTAGTGAAATACAATTCTTTAACATCATCAAACGCTGCTGGCGCTCGCCACACAAACACACCACCAGCTGCAACAGAAAATGTTTCTACATCCAACTGGACCATGACGTCACTCTGCTTAATCTCACAACTCTTCCCTGACTCGATGTCCTCGTAATAATGTCGAGTGTGTTTTGTCGCAGCATCCCAAATCTCCCAAACATACTGAGACGCATTGTCAGTTCTTGTTTTGTCGTTGTCCAACTCTGTAAGTGCACCAGAGTGAATGTCCATGATGTAGGTCCCCTGTGTTGCCACAGAAATATTCCCTAACGAATCTGTCTGGTAATCAAACCCAGTAACAATTATTTTGTTTGGCCCATCAAATGCTTTAGCAACCCAAATCGCATCATCCACATGACTTGGCAATGTGTGTGACCATGTCTCACCAGTATCTACATTTTTAAAATGCATTTTCCCGTCTGTGATCTGGCCAACTCCTGAAGCCCAATTCTCAACCGTGTACCCAAGCACACTCTTCCCAACCATTGCCACAGCGGTGATCCTCTCTGATTCTCCAAGTGTCACACCAACCACATCAGAAATGTCCTGAGACTTCCCAGCTCCTTTTGCTACATACAAATACTCATTGGCATTTGCCTCTGGTGAGTTGTACACGTAATCACCGTAACCATTCGCCATAAACCCAGCAATTGGCACATTACTTGCCACCGCCATAGTACTTACGCCGGTTGCAAACTCGTAAGAGTTAATAACGTATGCTCCACCTTGTGGCTCCACCCAAGATACAATTCCATTTCTCACATTCAAACCTTTGATTGCAGCCTTTCCCCCAGCCATTGGCACATTCCCAGATGCGCCAGTACTTACATTGTAATACTGAATACTTGCTGGTGTTTGCCCAGTCGCAAATCCACCTGCAGACTGATCAAAGTCATACCACACAATGTATGTTCCATCTGTGTCTGGAACAGTCCCTACAGTGGACTCATAAATCTCTGCGGAAGTCACCGCACCAAACGCTGTGGTTGAAAACGCAAGTAGCGCAACAAGTGACGCAATAATTGTAGTTCTCATAGGGTTACTTTTTTAGTCTAACTGAGGTAATGGTTTGCTTCACACTTTCATCCTGCGCAAACGGCTCCACTGGCTCAATAATCACACACTCGTTTTCTGCCCAAATCACTTTTGCAGTTTGTACTCGCTCTTGATCATCTAGTGCATAGTGTTCTGACACAGATACCGAACCTTCATATTCAACAATTTGCTCTTCCAAATATTTTGAACCGCTTCTCAATGCGATGTCGCATTCCTCACCCATTGCATCTCCACTTGAGTGTGTCAGTGCAATCACCACTGCTCCGCCATACTCAGGCGCGTACATTTCCAACAGCTTTCCGCTATCATCTTCAACCAATCCCCACTCTGGATAATGATCTAGTACAAAGTATCCACCATCATACATTTCAGTCTCCGCAGAAAATGGAATGTTCACTGGATCTGCATTTGGGTTTTCTAATGGTTCCCCATCCACTGGCGCAGGATCACTTTGTGTGTGCCACGCATACCCCACTCCTGCAACAATCAGGAGAATAACTGCAATTTTAAGAAGTCTCATAATGTTATCCTAGTCCGACAAATAATGTCGTTAGCCAGCCAATCACTGGCGCAATTGTATCAAAACCAATAAAGATGAACGCAAACAGCAATACTATTCCCCATCGCTCCATAAACTTTTGTACGTGCTGCATTGATGGCGGCAACAACGCAAACAATACTTTTGAACCATCCAACGGCGGAATTGGCACCAAGTTAAACACCGCAAGCAATACGTTTGCATACACAATGATGTGCGCAAGCTGTACCATTCCTGGATCTGGAAGATATCGAGACACCACACCAAAGATTAAAGCAACCAGAAGGTTTGCTAATGGTCCGGCAATCCCAACTGCTGCAGGTCCCCACTTCTTCCAACGCAAATTGTACGGATTAAATGGAACTGGCTTTGCATACGCAAACAAAAAGTTTCCACCTGATGCAAAAAACAACAATGCTGGAAGCAGTAGCGTTCCAAACATATCAATGTGCACAATTGGATTAAGCGTCAAACGCCCGGCCAATTTTGCGGTTGGGTCCCCTAGTTGGTTTGCCACCCATCCATGCATGTATTCATGGAAGATTGATGATGGCACCAAAATCACGAAAAAGAAAAGTAGTCCTATAATGTCCATATGTACTTAGGGTATCACACCTTGACTTTTTACTAAAAATTGATACCGTGGAGGTGCTCATATCGAGCTTTGCAACCACACTTTTGGAGGGGTGATGGCCAAGAAAAAGAAAGGAAAGAAACTGAAGAAGAAGTCAGTGGCGAAACCGAAAAGACCCGTCTCCCCATCGTTTACACTGGAAGTCGGCGACCCAAATCTGGTCTCGCCAAACATGCCGGTGCGATGGTGTCTCAACAACGAGCTGTGTGCGCTCCTGAAAAATAAGGGAGTCACTGAGGCCCACCTGCTGATTGCGATCACCAGAGGAGAACGACTACTCCACCAAGAACTGGTCAAGCTGGGAAAAGGAATGACCACCTTGGAATTCCACTACGCCGGCGATCACACCGTGCATGCCATGGTGGTGTGGGTGGAGGAACAGCGACACAAGTCTCGTACTAAAACCTCAGCTGGACGCTGGAGAGTCTTGTACAACATGTTCCTTAGAGACGGTCGCGGTGATGTGGAAATCCACGACGGAGTACAATTCAGACCAGACCTTGTCCAACAAGCCAAGCTGGAAGAACGCAATTCACGAGGAAACCATGAGCTGGTTTATTGCAGCAGCATCGACCACTGCGCGAAACTCACCGTGAACGTGGCGGAGAGCCTGTTTGCGCCAGACCCCGCCCCGTGGCGAATCTGGTACGCCAACTTGTGGCACTCGTCCTCCTCTGATTGGAATGACCAGTGCCACTTCCGGCGACGGTTCTGGGTCTACGGCCTGCTGAAGCTTCCGTTTGTACTGGCCTACATGCTGATTGCTCCGGTGATCAGACTGGTGTTGGCCGTACTGGCAATCTTCCTACTTGCGTGGCGGGATATTCTCTGGGAGGCCATCTGGCGCGTGTTCAGGTGGAAAACCCTTCAAGTCGTCAACGAGAGCACCTACACGTTCACCAACGACCTAGCGGGTCACTTCAACTACGCTGACAAGAACGGCAAGCGGAGACCAACATTCCTGATCTTTGCACTATTCCCACTGACGTGGGTGGTGCTTGCGGCCCTGATGTACGGGGTTCACGCCGCAATCCAGCATTGGGACACGGCGTTGGTGCAGATACCTCTTACAGTGTTTGGAATTATCGCTGCAGCTATCGCCGTTGCTGTGATGTCGGTCAGAACCGAGCTCTTCCAAAAGCTTGAAGAGGCGGCCACTGACAAAGCCGATGAAATCACTCTGTGGCTAAGCGACCGCTCTGAGAGAAAAGAGCGAGAACGGCTCAATCGATATTTTGATCAACAGCTCGGCGGTCTGACATGCCCCTCACCGGAGGCAACCACCGACGAGCGGAGGCCTGTAACGGTCTCTTCCCTACCATCAACTCATCGAACCATCCGGCTTTACGCAAGGGCGGGTAAAACGCGACTGTGCAAACAGTTCAAGCGGAAGTAACGATGAGGAAACAAAAAGGCGCACCGGTCAAACGACTGGCGCGCCCTTTTGATTTACGACTTTACAACCAACGATTCCTTCTGAAAATCGCCAGCAACACAATTACAATCCCAGCCGTTCCAGCAAGCACAGACCAAAACGCGTGCGGAGTTTGTGCGCCTGGAAGCGTAACGTTCATTCCGTAGAAACTTGAGATAATAGTTGGAACGGTCAAGATAATAGTGAGTGCAGTCAGCACCTTAATCACACGGTTAAGGTTATTGGTCATGATGGTTGAATATGCCTCACGAATATTCACCATGTTTTTCAAGTTTGAAGTACAGGTCTCAATCAACTGACCGTTTGAAAGCATGAGGTCCTCAATCAGATCCTCATCCTCCTCATATAGTTTGAAATATTTTCCAGACAACAGATTTCGCAAAATAGTGCTGGTTGGCACAAGCGCCGCAATAAAGTCATTCAACACGCGCTCATACTGCACAAACTGCACAATGTCTTTGTTTCTAATTTGCTCCAACTTCACAGACAGCGCGCGCACTCGGCGGTTGATGTTCGTCAGGAATCCACCATAACTTCCCATCACCTCAGAAAAAATCTGCAGCACAAACTTAATTTTCTGCGTGGTGTTAAATTTTACTTTTCCTTGTACAAATCGTTTGAGTGGCGCAACACCTTTTGCACTCACCGTCATTACAAAATCTTTTCCAATCACCACCAACATTGGAACTGTAGTCACACCCCCAGACTCTGTGTGCGGCACACGAGTAAAAATATATGTCCCAGTATCCTCCACCTCAAGACGCGGCACCTCATGCAAGTCAGTCGCATCTTTCAAATGCCCTTCCTCCAGCTTATACGTCTTAGCAAGTTCAACAATCTCCGCCTCAGTTGGATTCTCTACCATAACCCAAGAACCAACCTTAAACTTCTTCAAGGTCTTGAGCTTGCTGTCCTTAATTGTTTTTTGAAAAACCGTAACCATACCCTCCTACTTATGTGGGGGAAGTATACCACGCACTTATTTTCTCTCCAAAACCAACAACCCTTCAATATGCGGCGTGCGCGGGAAGAAATTAAAAATCTGATGATGGCTAATAGTGTATTCGCTAAGCAGCATTCCAACATCACGCGCTTGCGTTGCCAAATTACATGAC
>CAYZOG010000003.1:0-2932 GCA_964480225.1 uncultured Gammaproteobacteria bacterium
AGCCTCTGCATCCACTTTACGAAATACCACGTACTGTTGTCCAATCTGCAACAACGTGTTCACTAGCCAGTACAATGCCAAACCACCTGGCAACTGTGTACCAATCACCACTGTAAGCAGCGGCATAAAGTACATCATGTTCTTGTTCATCTGCGCCATCATGTTCTCATCCTTTGATCCATCAGTCTTTACCGCTGGACGAGTTCTATTAAGCTGACGCGCTTGGAAGAACTGACCAATACCAGCCAAAATCGCCAACACATACGACGGCTTTGCCAAGTCTACAATTCCCAAACCAATTGGGTTGATAGATCCTGGGTTGTATACAAATGAGTACAACAGGTCAAACCCTTCTCCATTTAGTCCACGCAATACCACCCAGTACAATCCCAGCAACACAGGCAACTGAATCAGAAGCGGCAAACATGAAGAAAACGGACTTACCTTGTTTTCTTTGTATAGCGCCATAGTTGCTTGCGCCAACGCCTGCTTATCATCTTTGTGCTTTGCCTTAAGCGCTTCCAACTTTGGCTGCAACGCAGTCATTGCGCGCTGCGACTTGATAGAACTTGCTGACAATGGATACAGCACAATTCTGATGATGATGGTCATGGCGATGATTGCCAGCGCAACATCGTTTCCCGGAATTACGTTAACCAACCAAATCAGGAGGTTAAACAACGGTTGATAGATAAGTGTAGTGAACATATTTAGCTTTCGTCAGATGCGTCTTCTTCTGTTTCTGCTGGAGCGTCTACAGATTCTGTCGCCTCTTCTGAAGCTTCTGGTGCTGGTGCTTCCTCTGGAGCATCAGTCTCTGTTTCACCCTCCTGTGATGGTTCGTCATCAGACTCCTCTACTTCTGGAGCCTCTGGCCCATCATGATTTACGTTAATCTTGTGTCCGGTAAGCTGGGCCGCCAATCGCACATTCTGCCCACCCTTACCAATTGCCAATGAGAACTGATCTTCCGCAACCAACGCTTCTGCAACTGCAACTGTCTCACCTTCTTCATTAGTCTCTTCACTCAAGTCAACGCGCAACACCTTTGCTGGTGAAAGCGCCTGCTTGATGTATTCCTCTGTGTCATCCTCAAACTGGATGATATCAATCTTCTCTCCACCAAGCTCATGAATGATGGTCTGGATTCTTGTTCCACGCTGACCAATACATGCTCCTACTGGATCAATTGAGTCATCATCAGTCCACACCGCAACTTTGCTGCGGGCTCCGGCCTCACGTGACACACCCTTGATCTCCACCAATCCGCTGGCGATCTCTGGAATCTCAGTTTCAAAAATTCTAGTTACAAAGTCAGCAGATGCACGTGACACCAAAATCTCTGGCCCACGCATTCCCATCTCAACTTTTTCTAGCAAGAACTTGTAGCGCATTCCTGGCTCGTATCGCTCTGATCGAACCTGCCCACTTGCCAACATAAGCGCTGTTCCTTTTCCAAGGTCAACAATTACGTTGCGGCCATCACGGCGCTGTACTGTTCCCATCACAACTTCACCAGCACGACCTTCAAACTCAGCAAACACCTGTCCGCGCTCAGCTTCTCTAATCTTTTGCATGATCACCTGCTTTGCAGTTTGCGCAGCCATTCTTCCAAATGCTGCTGGCACTTCAAGCTGCATGCGGATCTCATCACCAATTGCAGCATCAGCTTTCTGCTCTGTAGCATCAGCCAACATCATGTCAGTCTTAGGGTTAAATCGTGGACGATTTGGATCTGGCTCTGCCGGCTCTTCACCACGATCAATAGCGGCCTGTCGCTCCTCAGCTTCCTGCTTTGCAAGCTCAGCCAACTTCTCAAGATCCATATCAGGCACAACGGTCTTCACATCAAAGACCTGCATGTCCCCTGACTCAGGATCAAAAATCACCTCAATGTTCTGCTGCTTGTTTCCAAAATCTTTTCTGTACGCAGCTCCCAATGCGGTCTGAAGGGTTTCTAGAACCGCCTCATATGAAAGGCCTTTTTCTTCTGCGAGTGCCTTAATCGCAGCGACAACTTCATTTGCCATATATTCAATTGTTTACGATATTAAATTGTGAGTATAAAAAAAGCAGTTCACTATGAACTGTTTATGTGTCAAGAATACAGGTTTTTTCCGAACCTGTCAATGAATCAGGCTAGCGCCTGATTCATTGGCGCCTGCGTCGCTCCGGTCATGAAATGCAAGCATTTCTGACTCTCCGCTCCTTGCCTTCAAAAAGAAAAAGACCGTCTGACTTCATTGTCGAGACGGTCCCGAAGGACGATGAGACGAGTGAGTCGGCCTCAGTCCGTGCCGTGCGGCTTCCACCGGATCATCGCGCCGGTGTCAGTACAGGCAAACGCCCGACCGGTCATGTTCTCCAGCATGGGGATGAACATCTCGACCAGCGTCCTACGATCGATCATCCGGCTGTTGGCCTTCAGCGGATCCGGCGGCATGACCTCCTGTCCATCCTCGCCCTCAAGGACAAACCGGAAAGCACTGCCTCGCTGCGCGGCCATCACAGACACGACGGTCGTGAGCGGGTGCGGCGGCGAGTGACTGACGATGAACGTCCGGATCTCCGTCTGGCTCATGCCATGTTTCAGGCCAAGCGCGCTCAGGAGAACGGCAAAAGCGCCGACACCACGCCTGGAAACGTCTTCACGACGTACCAAGTCAGCGACCGTAGCACTCACCAACTCCCTGAAGGAATTCCGAGCACCTTCGTGACGAGGAATGACGTCGATACTGCCCAGGGAACCCCGGTCAGCCGCCTCCAGACGGAGTCCATCAATGAATTCTGGTTCTTCTTGAATCACCACGGAGAACGGCCGCTCATCATTGAGCCACCGTATTGCAATCTGAGCTGGGTCGGTAGACAAAACTCCTCCACTCAGCACGGGTTATTGACAAAGGACAAGGGAGCAACATACCACGCCGTTGAT
>CAYZOG010000003.1:3032-13536 GCA_964480225.1 uncultured Gammaproteobacteria bacterium
CACTCAGCACGGGTTATTGACAAAGGACAAGGGAGCAACATACCACGCCGTTGATGCAGTGTCAACTTGCAAGGTTGTACTTTGTAATTCTTACCGAACCTTCTTGTGCCAACACCGCCACCAGCTCCAGCCTAACTTCTGGCTCACCCAACCCGCGCTTTGCACAAAAATCCTGCGCCGCCATCATCATTCGCTTTTGCTTTTGTGGACCAACTGACCACAACGCTCGCTCTACCTCTTCCCCACGCCGAGTTTTCACTTCAATAAAAACAACCGCATCGCCGTGGCGCATGATCAGATCAACTTCGCCAAAACGAGTACGGTAATTTTTTGAAATCAGATTGTAACCGCGCTGCTCAAGCCACTGCTGAGCTATACGCTCTCCCCATGCACCAAACTTACTTAGGGAGGAAGGCATAGCGCTTTGCATCTTCTGCGTAGCGCTCACGAAGTTCTGGAAGTTTTTTGGTTTGGTATCGCCAGATTTTGTATGCCCAGAATGCTAGTCCAATTGCCCAAAGCCCTAGCCACATTCGCAAAGAGAAAAATGGAACACGCTCATATCGTAGGAATACGTAAATGAGTCCCAAAAGCCCCATGGTCAAACTCATGCTTCCCCAGCGCTGAACTGCTTTGGCCAAAAATCGCTCAATAGTACCTTTTTGTGATGCGCTCTTTAGTGCCAATCCCAAGATCATCATTCCACCAAACACGACCAATAACACCGTCAAACCTGTGGTGGAAATCACACGCGGTGTAGCAAACCAGTAACTGATTGTGAACAAATTAAGAATCGACATAAAAACAAGTGGGTCCTTTTTACCACAAAGTCAGAGGCGTCGCAAGTGGATGAATTACGCCTTTTGAAAGAGATACCCAAAATGGAATTTTCCTGGGTTCACCGCTTTGATCTGGGTGAGGCCAAGTTGCTGGGCAATTGTGAGCACTTCTTCCTCAGAAACTGGTGGAGTTTGCGGCTCCATAAACTTGAGTGCCTCTGGTTTCCAATCAATCACCAAAAGATATCCGCCTGGTTTCACCAGCCTGGCAGACTCTTTAATAATCGCTTTTTTATTCTTGCTGTGTAGTAGTGTTGTTACGAGTAGCGCAACATCAATTGTTCCTTCTGGGATATGCGCCATTCCATATTGCTCCAAGTCTGTCCAAACAGAATGCACATTAGACAAGTGCCTAAATGTTGCGGCCTCATGAATTGCATCCACTGCAGTTTTCTGAATGTCTGCGGCATACACCATTCCGTCTTCGCCAACAATCAACGCCGCTGGAAAAACAAATTGCCCAACTTTACCACACCCAAGATCTGCCACGCGTGTGCCTTTGGTGACTCCACATTCACGAAGCAATTCCACTGGATCCATTAATTGTGTTCCGGCAGTGGTGTACATATTACAGTCCAAATAATTTCCCAACTGTTGCCATGGCGAACCCTCTGGCCAGCCCTGTGATCATTAGAAAACCAATAAAAATCAAAACCAATCCAACCAGTTTGTAATACATTCTTGATCCGCCTTGGAGTTGCATGTTCTGCTCTGCCCAGGTGACTCGGCCAAACATGCGCAAAAGTGTTTCTGTTTTCCAAACGATCCAGGTGCCAATTGCCGCCAGGACCAACCCCCATACAATATTCATATGCAAATAGTATACCAAAAAAGAAAGCGGCGACCCATGCTTCATTGCGTAGGGTCGCCGCGAGGCGTCTGTTGTCGGTCCTAGAACCGAGTGGTGAAGGTGGTGAAGAACGAGCCGTTGGGAAGGACGGCAACTCCCGGCTCCACCGGGATTCGCTCTTCCTCATCAACAAACACGTTGTACACCAGGAGCGTGACTCCAGCCGCACCCAGCACACCAGCGGTGATGCTGAGCGGCAGAACCGCATCCTGGTATTGCGCGATGGTGTCCGAGTCACCTTCCAGACCCGGATCGCAGATCTTGATTCCCTGGACGGTTCGACAACCAGTGTCGAGCCCTTCCTGGAGATCCAGCGCTTTGAAGTGCAGTGCCAGCGCGGTAAGGCCACTGGCAAAGCCCAGACCCAGCGAGGTCCACCCACCAACTTCCAGGCCCAGCTTGAGCGAGGAATTGTCTTTGGTGATGAACTCCGGCTTGGGAACTTCTTTGCGCTTGAACTTGGGTCGGAGCGTCTTGCTCTCCCCCGGCTTGAGCTCCACCCGCACCTTGTACGGCTTGGGCAAAAACTCTGGATTGGGGTGGTGCGCGATCACCGTGTACTTCCCGCGCTTGAGCTTGCCAGTGTACTGGCCATGCTCGCCCACTGGCGTACCGTTGATGGTGAACTTCACCTCTTGCGAGGCCTCACCTTCCGCCAGGATCGTCAGCGATGCTTTGGGAAGCTCCGCTTTGATCAGGTCGTGAACTGCGGTGACGATCCCGGAAACAGCAACGTCCAGTTTGTCCTCTTTGACCGAGCCAGCGCTGCCGAACCTGTAGTTCAACTCGTCGACTCGCAAGACTTCAAACCGATAGCCACCTTCCACGATCTTGGACACCACTGCCACAAACAACCGGTCCAGCTTCAGCTCCTTCCGCACCTTCTGCAGGCACGCAAAATCACTGAGGCACTTGGTCGTCATGTGTGGCTTGAGCTGCGCACGAGTCAGCCTGAGGCTGAGCTTTCCGCCCTGCTTCAGGTAATCGACCGCAAACTCATTCACCGTCTGACGAACATCCTCCGCTACCAGCGGGTCGTTCATCACTGCGATGAATCCGTCACCACCCGTCGGGGGCGGATCAGGCGGCGCTTCCTGTGCCGCGGCTGCTCCTGCAAGCAGGAGCACCGTGAGTGCCAATACACTCCTCAAATGAACAAAATTCATGGCGAGACCCTCCTACTTGCCGTTCGCCGTTTGCTTCTAGCCACCACGGCTAAGAAGATCATACCATACGTTTTTTTGCCGAATTTGTCAATATTTGGGCCTTTTGTGGAAAAGACTTGATCAGTTTTAGGATGTTTGGTATGATTCTGGCGTTGAAATGAGTGTGTGCATGAATCACGCTTAGCAACTACGCACTTCGTGCTCCGTTGCTCGCACGCTCCATTCATAAAGAAAAAATGTAAACATTTTTTCTTCACTCATTCCGCGTGCTTAGCTCAGTTGGTTAGAGCATCTCGTTTACACCGAGAGGGCCGGGGGTTCGAATCCCTCAGCACGCACATTAAAAAGCAGCCCACTAGGGCTGTTTTTTGTTTTCCAATTTTCAAAAAAAGAAGAAGCGCGCCACCGGATGAAGTTGTCCGATGACGCGCAACGTTGCGTGCTATTCTTTCTCCCACCAGGAACTGTACTGGGCGCATCGCCCCTTGTAGAGTCCTTTCACACTTGGCCGAAGCTTCGCGTAGCGTTTGAAGTATTTGCACGCCTGCTGTGGAGAGGCTGCGTTCTTGCCGAGCTGCTTGTACTCCTCTGCAGTCTTAGGCTTGGGCTTCACCTCTTTGGGTGGTCGTTTGGCTTTTGGCCGTTTGACCTTTGCCACCGGCGCATTGAACGTGAGTTCTGGCGGACGGCGGCGCTGAGTGTTGCTGTGGTCAGACGCCTGGCGCACAGGTGCGCGCAGTCGACGTTGAGCCGGTCCAGCAACTGGAATGGCGTTGAGCTCTGCCTTGCGGCGAGGTTGGCGTTGCGCCGCAGCGACCGCTTCCCGAGTCTCCGGCTCGACCTCCAGGTCAATCGGTTCCTCTTTGAGTTGCGGCTTTGGCT
This sequence comes from uncultured Gammaproteobacteria bacterium, assembly GCA_964480225.1. Taxonomy (GTDB): domain Bacteria; phylum Patescibacteriota; class Patescibacteriia; order Magasanikbacterales; family JBBTQS01; genus CAYZOG01. The sequence continues at coordinate 6,770 of CAYZOG010000003.1, forward strand.
GCGACTCCTGCTCTGGGACAGGCGTTGCCACCGGATCAGACTCAGGAGCTGACTCCTCCGGAGAGGAAGACCAGTTCATGACAACCACCGCGAGAATCAGCACCAACACGGTGGCGACCCCAACAATAGCCCACTTGATCCGACCGCGTCGCTTTGCACCGAGGTGCCTGGCCTCAGCCATGTACTGAAGCGTATCAGGACCATGCCCGCCAGCCACTGGCTTAGACGGTGCCTGCTCGACACGCATGACGAGGCTTTGGGAAATCTCCCTCGCCCCTTCTGTGCCAGAGTAATCCACCTCCTTAGGCGGAGGAGGATCAGCCCGTTCCACGATGTGCCCAGCAGCAGGAGCGATTGCCCCGTGCTCAAAGACCAAGGACTCAGCAGCCGCCCCAGGCCGACGCTCGTCACGAGACATCGACTGAAGCGCGGTACTGGAGATTGCGATTGCAGGCTGCCCCAACACCACCCGATCGTCACGAGCCTCTCTGGAGACCAGAACCATCTCGGGGATCAATGATCTCTCAATGACCTCAAGTCGATCCTGCAACTCACGAGCACTGGAAGGGCGCTCAGCGATCTGGTTTTCCAGACAGTGCAGGATCAACCGGTCCAGGTCTCGCGGAATTGCGAACCCGCAGCGGTCAGAAGGCTTTTTAGGGCCTTGCTTCATCTGCAACCTGAACAGCTCGGTCGGGTCCTTGGTGTCATACACCACCTCCGCGGTCAGACACACGTACATCACACACCCTGCGGCGTAGACATCCGTGTGGGAACCCACGTTGTCGCGATCTCCCACGGCCTGCTCCGGAGCCATGTAGTGCGGTGTCCCCACAGAGAACCCCGTCATGGTCATCCTGCTCTCACCCTCGGAGATACCCAAGCCAAAGTCAATCAGCTTGAGCTCGCCGGTGGTCCGGTTCACGATGATGTTCTCCGGTTTCAAGTCTCGGTGGACCAAGCCAGCCTTGTGCAGTGCGACAAGCGCCTTTGCGAGCTGGATGAAGATCCTCACTCGCTCCTGCAACGACCAGTCCTGGATAGTAAGCCCCACCAGATCAAACAGCGGAACACCTTCCACGTACTCCATGACGAGGTAGCTGTCGCCCTCTGACGAGATGAAGCCAAAGTCGTAGACAGAGGCGCAGAACTGACTGTGAATACTCGCAGCAATCCTTGCCTCATGCTCAAACCTCGTCAGAGCTTCGTCCCGGTTATCCGCCGAGATGTCAGAGCGGATGACCTTGATTGCGCACTTACGACCCAGGTTGACCTGTTCCGCAAGATACACACTTCCTTGGCCACCAGACCCCAACGGGCGGATCAGTTTGTAGGCGTCAGGCCGGACTCTATCGAGCGCCTTCTGGTACACTTCCATGAACTGCACTGACATGGAAGCAGCAGCTTTTTCAGTAGACATAACTCCCCTCCCTGCCAGCTGGCAGACGTGTACTGTTGTATCGAAGCCGCTCCCCTTGAGCGATCCCGAATCCAACAGTACACAAACGTGCATGTAAAGAACTACCTTCAGTATAGAAATTTTAGCTAAAATCCCCAAGTGAAGAAGGTAGGAGTGTACCTATTTCAGTAAAAATTGTCAATATATAAAAGAGAAACCGCTCATACGCGTTCACGCGTAGGCGGTTCCAACTGCTGAGAATCTCAGCGACAACGTTATGAGCCCGGCTTTTTCAGCCGGATAACCGGCGGAAGCTCAGTGTCCTCACCAAGCAACACCAGACCGGTTGGCCAGCCATTATTGCTCTGCTGGAGCTTGCTACAACCAGCCTTCACCATCTCATCCGGACTCGGATCAGGATCACTGCAAATCCACACCGACTCCACCATCCGGTCAGGAGTGGCTTTCACCTTGATGACGTCACCCTTACTGCCGTTTGGGGTGTACACCGCGCACAGCACACTCTTGTGCTCCTTGTTTTCCCCGCGGAAGACAAGGTTGTGCGTGGCGCTCTCGTGCGGGTTCTCCGTGCTCATCTTGAGCGAGACTTTCTTGATGGTTGTATCCGGCTCCTCCATGACCATGCAGATGGCACCAACCCAGTCGCCGCGGGCCTTGGCATCAGCCACCTTCTCTGAGTACGGCTTCTGCTTACTCAGCCACGCAGTCACGAGCAGGATCACCAAGAGCAACACAATACCCCCAACGATTACCCGCCCACGAGTGTAGCGCCTTGCTTCCTCAGCAAAGCCGTGCCTCTTTGTAATATCTGTCACTATCCCTCCTCTTGCACTACTACACGCAGTTGGTTGCGTGAGTTTCTGTGTGCAGATAACACAAGATAAGGATGCTCAATCTTACTCAACTTTCTCACTCATGTCAACCCTCACCACAGTGAGATTAATAAAACAAAATACACTTCTGAAACATTCCTGAACTGCATATATCAGGTCTCATGCAGTGAAGGCTAGCGAACAATCCGCAGGGATTGTGAGCGTGTTTCAGAAGTGTATTTTGTTTTATGTGCTGAAGAGAGGACTTGAACCTCCACCCTAAAAAATTAGGACTAGGCCCTCAACCTAGCGCGTCTACCAATTCCGCCACTTCAGCTTAGACAAACGCACGCTTCTTTCCGGTGATCAACTTCACTGTATGAGGTGCCAGTGAAATCTCCACGCGCGTTTCCTTACTCCGTTGTCCATCAACATATAACTCAAACGGAGTTTTGGCATATACAGTCATACGCTCAAACGGAATAACTGTCAATGGCGAGTACTGTGTACGCCAAAACTTCGCTTTACTTTGTTTTTCTAATGGACGAATAAACACTTCCAACTGTCTATCCTTTGGATTCACATGCTTTGCAAATTCTTTCTTTGCCCACTGCGGTGCTCGCAAATTACACACCACAACTTCCAAGCCATCACCTTTAGGTCCCATAGCATACTTACCATCCATGCCAGCCCAAACCTTACTCATTGGCACATGAACTTCCGCAATACTGTATCGGTCATTCACTTGCAACACATCAACATCAATCACTCGTCGAGCTCGCAATGTTTTGCATGCATCAGCACCATATGGAATTCCCAAGATAGTACTCATTCCAACTTCTCGCCCAACTGGGATCCACCCAAATACAATATCAACATCTGCGCATTGTGTCAGCACCTTACTAAAGGTGTTTTCATCGCCAATACAAATTGCGGACTTTGCGCCGTTTCTAATTTCGTCATGCAAAATCGCTTTTGGATTTGAAAACGCACCAAGTGTAATCATCTTCCCGCTCAACTCCGCGTCAGTCAATCCATTTTCAATTGTCTTAAGTACGCGCGCGTATGGCCCTTTCTTTACAAACGCATCAACAAGATACACGTACATACCAATTGTTACGCAGCAGCTTGTGCAGATGCACTTGCAGTTGTTTGTCGAGTTCTTGAACGAGCTCTGCTAGTGCTCTTTGCCGCCTTAGCAGCTTTAGCCTTGGCAACATGCTCTCCTGGCATGGTGCACTTTCCATGCATGATTGCCCCACCCGCAATAATCAATACTGCAGCGTTCACATCACCAACAACCACCGCGGTACTGGTAAGCTCAAGTGTGTTTTTGATCTTTACATTTCCCTGAATTGATCCAGAGATCTTTGCGTTTTGTGCTTGAACATTTGCCAAGATCTTTGCGCCTTTTTCTACTCGCAAGTTTTTTGCAGTCTTCACATTTCCAGCAACAGTTCCTTGGACAACCATGTTTCCCTTACTAGAAAAATCACCCTCAACTTCTACTGATGGTCCAACAATTGTCTCAATATCAGTTGGATTTTCATCCAACACCTCCATTGCGTCTACAGTCTCTTCAACCTCCACGCGCTCCTCATTTTGCTTTGGCTTGAACATATTTTGTATTCACTTCTTTTAAAACAAACAGTGTACCGTCATAGTACACTGTCTGCCCCTTGCTACGCAAGTTTCTACATTTTCTCCAAATATGGGATGCCGAGAATCCCTAGTGCGGCCTGCATTGCTTGATGCATTGCTTGGATCAGCCCTGCCCTACCAGTATGCACCACACCTTCCTGATCAATCACATACTGAGCCTCATAAAATGTTCCAAACAATTGAGTCAGCTCATATGCCCAACGCGCAACTCCTGACGGATCCTTGTCTGTTGCAGCCTGCGCCAACACTTGTGGGTACCATGCCAAATGCATGACAAGCTGTTTTTCAATTGGTGCATCCAACCCTGCAAAATCCATTTCACCAACCTTACCAACTTTTTCCAAAATTGCATGCATTCTTGCGCCAGCATATTGCAATGCCACAGAACTCATTCCAGAAAGCGCCAACGCCTCATCCATATCAAACACAATCTTCTGATTGCTTCCTACTGAGACCATCACAAACTTCATTGCACCAAGTGCAATCTTCTGCGCAACTTCTGCAACCTGATCTTCTGACCAATCTTCATGTCGAGCAGTAATCTCCTCAGTTGCACGAGCAATCAATGCATCACGCAAATCCCGATGCCTAATAATCGTTCCTGTTCTAGAACTCATTGCCCCTTCTGGCAATGTCACAAACTCGTATCCAATGTGCACCAGGTTTGCTCGCAGTCCTGATAACTCCAGTACACGATACAATTGGCTAAAGTACTGATTCTGTCTAAAGTCTGTAATCACCCAAGACGCAGTTGCATTTGGGAATGCTGCCAACTTAGCGTCGATCAATCCCAAGTCTGTAGTTGAGTACAATCCAGTTCCATCAGATTTCAACAGCAACAGAACACCTAACTTCTCCTCTTCCAGATCTGCAATAATCGCACCATCAGATTGTCTCGCAACTCCCTGCTCTAACAACTGCTGTACTTTTTTCTTTCCACCTTCTTTTACCGCGCTTTCAAAAAACCAATCCTCAAACTCCATTCCCATCTCCGCATACACCTTCTTAAATCCATCCAAACTCCACTCACGAGTTTCTTCCCACAGTTTGTATTCTGGTGAAGAAGGTTCGTCTTCAATAGCTTGAAGTACTTTCTGAATCTCCAACTTCTTCTCCTCATCATCACCAGCTTCACGAGTAGACTCAACATACACGTCAGCCAACCCCTCCATCTTATTCTCCACATCAAGCGTGCTGTCATGGAACTTTTGCAGCCCCCACAAACACTTGGCCACGTGCGCACCCATGTCATTAGTAAAGTTTACCGGATGCACCACATTTCCCTGGCTTCTCAACAACTGCACCAAACTAAACCCAAGCGCGTGGTTTCTCACGTGCCCAATATGCACTTCCTTATGTGTGTTCAGTCCAGAATATTCAAATACAATTTCGCCATCTTCTGTGTCAGTCCATCCGTACTCTTCTTTAGTCTGCAAAATCTCCTTACTCAACAACGCGGCAAGCCCTGCAGTATTCACAAACACATTCACGTACGGACCAGCAGCTTTCACTTCATCAATAACACTAATTGTACTCACATCAATCTTACCTACAATCTCAGTAGCCAACTCCGCTGGATTTGTCCCACGAGCCTTTGCCTGCACAAAACATCCATACGCAAAATCACCCATGTCAGCTTTGGGCGGCTTCACAATCTCATTTGCCTGAACACCATCTTCCAGCGCAGTTCCAATCAGGTGCGCAATCTGATTTTTTAGTTCTGTTAGAACCATATTATCGAGTCACCTTAACAAAGTGTCGCTTTCCTTTTTGCAACACTGCTCCATCTTCTGGAATTCCCACTTGCGCATCAACCGCATCAACTTTCTCACCATTAAAGTGCACACCGCCCTGCTCTACTGCACGACGAGCCTCACTTTTACTTTTCACCAATCCAGAACCAGCAAGCAAGTCCACAATATTCACCTGATCATTACCAACAGAAAACTCTGGCATGTCTTCTGGAACACCGCCACCCTGGATCACTGTTGAGAAATGATCAAACCCTTGCTGGGCTGCTTCCTCTCCCAAGAAAGTTGTAGTAATTGCAGTTGCCAACCGCAACTTCATATCACGCGGGTTAGCGCCATCAGCAATCTGCTTCTTGATTTCCTCAACACCAACTGCCGGAAGATTTGTACAAAGCTCAAACCCAAGCGCAATCATGTCATCACTCCAACTCATCACCTTTCCAAACATGTCCTGCGGAGAATCACTAAACGCAATCATGTTACCCTCACTCTTCCCCATTTTCTTTCCAGAGTTGTCAGTCAACAACTTTGTGGTAAGCACAAACTTTTCCTTTTCCTTCATTCCTTTCATCAGAGTTCGGCCGGCAAGCATGTTGAAGGTCTGGTCATTCCCACCAATCTCACCATCCACGTCCATCGCTACAGTGTCATACCCCTGCATGATTGGGTACAAAAACTCGTGAAGGTAAATTGGCTTACCATCTTCCATGCGCTTTTCAAACATGTCGCGCTCCATCAATCGCTGCACCGTAAAGTGACTTGCCAACTCCACAACCTCAGCAAAGCTCATCTTCCCAAGCCAATCATTGTTAAACCTAATCTCGGCCGCATTCTCACCTTCAAAATCCAAAATCATTCCGGCCTGCTCTTTATATTTCTCACAATTAGTCTTCACTTCCGCCGCAGTCAATCTTGTACGCGCCGCACTCTTATCAGTTGGGTCACCAATCATTCCAGTAAAATCTCCAACCAAGAAAATTACTTTGTGCCCCAACTCCTGAAACTGCCGAAGCTTCAACAACTGAATTCCATTTCCAATGTGGAGCGTTGGCGCAGTTGGATCAAACCCAACATAAATAGTGAGCTGCTCACCAGACTCCAAACGAGACTGCACAAAATCCG
>CAYZOG010000003.1:13636-27150 GCA_964480225.1 uncultured Gammaproteobacteria bacterium
CCAACATAAATAGTGAGCTGCTCACCAGACTCCAAACGAGACTGCACAAAATCCGCCTTAGGGTACACATTCTCCACCCCACGCGTTAACACCTCATTAATTTTTTCCTTGTCAGTTGAAACCGCCATATTACAACGTAGCTAATTGACTAGTAATTGTTTCTTGTTTTTGTTTGGCCTGCGCCACCTTCTCTTTCTCTCCCTCCACAACCTCAGCCGGAGCATTCGCCACAAACCCCTCATTGCTCAACTTCTTCTCTACTCGTGCAATGTATTGCGCCAATTGATCTCTTTCCTCTTCCAGCCGAACCTTCTCAGCCGCAATATCAATAAGTCCAGCAAGTGGAACATACACAGTCGCACTTCCCAATGCCGCAGTTGCTGCTTGCGCTGGTGCTTCTGTTGCCCTATCAAGAGACTCAAGCCGCGCCAGTTGCAAGATCATTTCTGTGTTTGCACTGATCAACTCCCATTGTGCATCTTCAGCAACCACAACCACCGGAACTTTAGTTACTGGATCAATCTTATACGTTGGCTTAATGCTGCGTACCGCAGTCACCAACTCTGTGATCAAGCCAAACTCTTTAGTTGCATCTTCAAAATACGGAATTGCATCTGCCTTTGGCCATTGCGCAACCATTGCCAGCTCTGACTCATCACCACCGCGCAACTCTGCCCACAACACTTCTGTCACATATGGCATCAACGGGTGCCACAATCTAATGAGGACATGCAACACACTCGCAATCAAGTCTGGGTTTTGCTGAGACTTACTCGCCTCAACATACCAGTCTGCCAAATCATTCCATGTAAATTCTCGCAAACGCTCAGCTGCACGAGAAAATGCATACCCATCAATGTCTGCGGTCACGTCTTTGGTCAGCTCATGCAACCGAGACACAATCCACTTCTCTGCAATTGTCTCTGGCTTAAGCTCTCCAGCTTTTCCACCTTGGATCAAGGTGTATCGCGCAATGTTCCACAACTTGTTTACCATTCGTTGCGCAGACTCCACTTTCTCTTCATAAAAACGAGAGTCATTTCCTGGAGTAACACCTGCCATCAAACTATATCGCAACGCATCAGTTCCGTACTGCGCAATCACATCAAGCGGCTCAATTCCATTTCCAAGAGACTTAGAAAACTTTTGTCCGTCCTTGGCACGCAACATTCCGTGGATGTATACATCTTTAAATGGAATTTCGTCATGTACATATGTACTAAACAAAATCATGCGAGCCATCCAGAAGAATAGAATCTCATATCCCATCTGCATCCATTGCGTTGGATGATACTGTGCCATCTCATTGTCTGGTGCTGGCCATCCCAATGTTGAGAAGGTCCACATTCCAGAGCTAAACCACGTATCAAGTGTGTCTTCATCTTGTGTCCAACCTTCACCTTCTGGCTGGGTAGCACTTGCCACCACTTCATCACCGCGATACCACACTGGAATTCTGTGCCCCCACCAAATCTGACGACTAATACACCAGTCTCGCAGATTATCAATCCATCCAAAGTAGATCTTTTCAAATCGCGCTGGAGTGATAGTTACTTTCTGATCTGCATCACCACCATGCCCAGTGGTCACCGCTTCACGCATCAAATCCTTAAGAGACTTTCCTCTTCCAGGAATTTCTTTATTCACATCAACAAACCACTGTGTCATTGGGAGAGGTTCGACCACATCTTTAAACCGATCTGAAGTTCCAACGTTTTGCATGGTATCCTCTTCCTTCTCCATCAACCCTTCATCACGAAGCCACCCCACAAACTTTTCCCGAGCCTCCTCAACAGACAATCCCGCATACGCCTCACCAGCCGCAGCAGTCATCTTTCCGTCTGTGCCAATAACCTGAATAAGACCAATGTCATTGCCGGCCGCTTTCTGCTTTTCATACATGGCGTAGTCAATTGGACTGTGCGCCGTTGTAACACCAAGCGCACCAGTTCCAAAGTTTGGATCCACACCTTCATCTGCAATCACTTGCAACTCAAGTGGCTTGGCCGCACCAACATCAACCGTAAATGTCTGCCCAATATATTGCGCATACTCTGGATGCTCTGGATGAACCGCAACCGCGTTATCACCCAACTTTGTTTCTGGTCGAGTTGTCGCAATGGTGATTGGAAAATCTTTGCTGTACTTAAAGGTATACAACTTTCCGGGACGCTCTACATATACCAACTCATCATCACTACAGGTTGACTGCCCAGCAACTGACCAGTTCACCACACGATGTCCTTTATAGATGAGCCCCTCATTAAACATCTTGATAAACACCTCATTCACCGCCGCATTGCGCTCCTCATCAAAGGTGTACGCCAATCGAGACCAGTCCGCACTGGTTCCCATCTTTCTCACCTGCTTCAAAATTGTAGACTTTGACTCTTCCGCATATTCACGAATCTTCTCCAACAATCCTTCACGACCAAACTCCTCACGAGGATTCTCATGCCCAGCTTTTACCAAATTACTTTCCACACGAGCCTGCGTAGCAACCGCAGCATGATCAGTCCCAGGAACCAACAACGCCTTCTTCCCCTGCATTCGCTGATACCTAATCATGGTATCCATCAATGTATTTTCAAGCGCATGACCCAAATGCAAAATACCGGTCACATTTGGCGGCGGCATCATCAAGACAAACGGATCTTTGGCCTCTGTTAGGTTATCTGGATTAAAAAAACCAGAATCTTCCCACTTCTGATACATTCCATCCTCCCACTCCTGGGGTGAATACGCTTTTGGTAGCTCTTTCATATATACCGATTGTAGCGATAAAGTCCGTTTTAGGCAATAATATTGACACTTTTGTCGAATTCATCTAGGATGACCTGTCGTGCACGGTGCACGCAATGGTCACAACAGGAGGGATCCATGACCAGAATGTTCCTTTTGGTGGTGCTTGGTGCCATGGTTCTTCCTACTTGGGAGAACACAGCCCAAGCCCAGTCTCGTCCGGAGATTGAGCGTCTGCGCGCTCGGTACACGCACGATCATCAGAATTTCCGACGAATGCGCCGAGCGCAACGCCGAGCAGAGCGTAACCACTACAAGATGCTACGCCTGCAAAACCACCAGCGACGTCTGGAGGGCCGGCGAGCGTACTGGCAGGAGCGCGGAAGGCTCTGGAACGGTGGCGGAGGCTATGGCAACTCGTACGGCGGGTACCCGGATGGGTATCGCGGTCCGGTTCGGCCAGGTCTCAACTACTACCAGGAAGTCCCGCCGCACCCCGGCGCCTACCCGATGACGCGGCCACCGCGGTATCACCAACCCCCACCCCAGGTCATCGTTGTCCGAGAATCTCCACCACCACCGACCCGCAAGGTCGTGGTCGTGAAGAAGATCGTTACACAACCCCCTCGACCACCATCCCCAGAAGACAAGACTTTGGCAGATGCCAGAGCCAAACAATGCGTAGACCGCTTTGGCGGGAATGAGGATCTCTCACTCCTCTACGCGTGCATGGGGATGACCCAACCATAAGAAGGCCCACCTCTCAACAGCGGCGGGCCTTTTGTATTGACAGAACCCTAAAAACCGCCTACGGTTTATTTGCCAAACGCAAACACAAAAGGAGAACGGATGGCACACACCCAACAAGTTAACCAGGGAATCACAACAATACGACTGCTAGGAATGGAGGCCCTGGTGTTCAGTCAAGTCGTGGTTCTTAAAAGAGGTGATGACGCAATACCTATCCCTCACAGAGATATGGAACTGTTCTTACAACTCGTCTTACGCAGCTGTGAGAAAGTCCTACCACCACAAACTTTACAAAAGTACGAACTCAAACCTCCACCATCGTGCAAAATACTACCCCCAACAAGGGGTGTGAGCACTGAAGAGCTCTGGGATTCTCTGCGGCAATATGTTCAATCCTGCCAAAGAGCCCAAGGTGAAGAGTCAATCGTACGACACCTAAGGAGAAAATATCCAGACACGGACAGAAGAGAACTTAGACGGAGGATTAGAGTACTCCTCAGAAGAAAAGAAGTCCGTGTGACAAGAAGTGAGCGATTCACCTTCCGCTCCAGACCCTGAACAAGAGGTGAAACATCATCGGCCGGCCAGCGTTACGCTCCGGCTTTTTGGTTACATTCAAACCATCACATTGACAAAATCAAGTATTTTACCTATGCTTCCCCATCAATTACTGCACGGTGTGGTAATTGATATTCCGTAAACCAGGAGAGAATGGATGACACAAGTAGTCCCAACGAAAGTTGGGTATTATCGGGTGGGTCAAGTAGAAGTCTGCGTCACGCGCTTTTTCTACATCCTATCCAATGACAAGGGCATTCTGTCGTTTCCCAGAAACGAGGTCAGCGACCTGTTGACCTTGCTGCAGGTGCTGCAGGGGGATGGCTCGACTGAGGCCAAAGCACCCCAGGCCGCGCCAAGCAGCGCTGTCGTTCCCGGTGCACTGGCCAGCGCAAAACCCGACGCTGAAGCAAAGTCGTGGTGGCAAAAGCGCGGCGAGCTGTGGAAGCGTGTTAGGGAGTACCTCGCCAAAAGCGATCGTGCAAAATCCCAAAACGCCATCCTCAGGGCGATCTGCAACAGCGCCATGGAACGGGATGAGGTGCACCATGCACTCACCGTTACGGTCGGTCGCCGCATCAAGTCGGGCGCTCTGATTGAGACAAGATCCGGCCGTCTCCGCCTTCCGTAGGCAACACTCTTCTCTCTGAATTTATTGTGCTCCTTGCGCTGCCCGCAAGTGATCCTCGTCTTTACGGACCAGCACAAATCAGTCAGAAGCATGATCTGCTGCACGCTGCATATAGAGCTGCAGAAGCGCAATCATGATAGATAACGATTCCTGCGCATACGCTTTCCGCAGGATGGACAACTACAGCCGATTCACTACGTGGGTCGGTTTTGTGATTCTGGAGAGAAATCTCTTGACAGAAAAATCAATCCCAAGTACAGTACCCCCTTCTGGAGAGAGGGATAGAAGTAATTCGATATTTCAAATGGCACTAGCCCTCAATGAACAACTCAAGAATTTGATCACAGAACGCCGCCATCATTTGGTAGCGTTTCGTGCTGATGCTAGCCACGGCAAGACGCACAGCGCAAAGGATGCAATTGCATCAGCGCTTGCCCTTGCTGATTTTTTGCGCGCACACGGCAAGACTGTTGATGTTGTTGCGCACGGATTTAGTGCGCCTCGTCAGTTGCGATTCTTGAAGGATGTAGAAAAAATTACCAAGTCACCTCAAGCAACTCAGCAAACCGTGATCACCGTTGATCTTAATGACACTGGAATCAAATCACTGAGCTATGATGTTGAGGGAGACATGCTTTCAATCTACCTCACCCCAAAGAAAGGAAGTATTGCACCAAAGCAGGTTCGGACTGGACGTGCGGCATTTCCATATGACTGTGTGTGGGTTGTGGACACTCAGGATTTTGCATCACTCGGTTCTCTATACACCAACAACACAGACCTCTTCCATAATGTGCCAACTGTTGTCCTAGATCACAGTAGTGCCAATGAGCATTTTGGAACGATCAACATGGTAGACATCACCGCAGCCTCAACCGCAGAAGTGGTGTACACCCTATGTAATGACATTGCCAAAGAGCACATCACTCCAACTGTGGCGCAGGCACTCCTTACTGGAATCATTGCCAAGACCAAGAGTTTTAAAACTTCAAAAATGAACCCACGGACCTTTGCCCTTGTTTCTACCCTAATGGAACTTGGCGCAAAGCGTGATGAAATTGTTGACCACCTCTTCCGTCAACGACCACTTTCAACATTAAAGCTTTGGGGAAGTGCGCTCACTCGCCTCACTCATGATGCGCAACACAAGCTGGCAGTTGTGACTATTCCTAAAGACGAGTTCATCAGAGCTGGCGCACATGAAGATGAGCTTCCAGAAATTATTGACGAACTTATCAGCAACTCGCCAGAAGCACGCGTGATTGCACTACTATACGAGTCACCAAAAACTAACAAACTTTGTGGTGTGGTATACACCGACACTGGATTAGACTCTCGGCACCTCACAGAGAAATGGCAAGGAACTGGCAGCCACGAGATTGTAGAGTTCTGCATGGATGAACCGGATTTGATCAACGCACAGAATCACCTCACCGAGCATCTCCAAAATCAAATTAGAAATCTTGGATAAGAAAAACACCCTGGTCACGACACCGGGGTGTTTTTGCAATACCTTCAGGAGTGACGGAGGCGTAGGATTGACCTTGACGACACGGTCACCCCTATTACCTCAACCACCACTGATTATGAATTTTCTGATTTTGGCTCTTCTGGATTCTCTTCTGTAGCGTCTGCGTCTTGGCGCATTCCCTGACCATCACTTCCTCTTCCGTACACAGCCAAATCTCGCATGCGCTCAAAATCAAACTCTGGTTCTTTGGCCGACTCTTGCGGAGTCTCTGCCTCTTCTGTTTCTACTGATTCTTCAGCTGGAGCTTCTGCTGGAGCAGGCACTACAGTTTGCAACTCCTCAACTGGCGCCTTCTTTTCTACTGGCTCATACACCGCTTCACCAGGATGCAACTGCGCATCATTAGCAATCACACCATTTTCTTCTGCAACTGCAATCTGCTCAGTTGTGGTCTTATCAAATCCCTGCTTTTCATAGGTCACGTAGTAGGTATTCTTACCAACCAAAAACGCATACCGACCATTACTTGGCGTCACCTGAGTTTCAAGCAACTTGTTGTACTGCGCATCAAACAATCGCACAACAGCTTTTCCAAGTGCGCTCTTCTGATGATCTGCAACAATTCCCCAACGTGGTGGCTTCTTTCCAAGATATACTCGTCGAATAAACAAATATGTCACCACATGGAATCCAACCGCAGCCCCAGCCAATACTGATGGCGTAATGATGAACGCTGCAACAGCAAATCCAAATCCTGACAAACTGATTACTCGCTGAACACCCTTCTTCACACGCTCCTTATCAATAGCTGCTGGCTGTCTTGAATCTGCCTGAGGATCAAGTGGCAATGTTGGCGCCAAGTAATGACCCACACCAGACACTGACAATGTTTCTCCTTTATAGAGGTTGTCATAATCACCATCCTGACTCTTTGCAGCCATGTACGGCGCAGGGAATGTAAATCCTGGTTTTTGAATCTCAATTCTGTACTGTCCTTCTGGGGCAAAGAATGCAAATCGACCACTACTGTCAGTTACTCTGGTTTGCACCACTCGACCAGACGCTGCATCTACCAAACGAACGGTTGCCAAGTCCACCGGCTGCTTAGTCATGGCGTTATACGCAATTCCCCAAGACTTTCCTTTTGGCTTTCTTCTGAAGAGGTAGATGAACTGGTTAAACAAGAGGTAAAGGTATGGCGGCAACGCAGGAAGTGCTGCACCAGTTGCTGCAACGTTCACCACCGCAGTCGCTGCAATGGCCGGAGTTACCACCTCTTCTGCAACCTGCTCAACAATTGGATTATCAATCACTGCTTTAACTGCTTGTGTGGTTCTTGTGAGAGCCTCACCAAGCACCTCTCCAACAACATTAATCACATCTCCCAAGATAGTAGTGTCATCTGGAAGCACAATTGGCGTTGCAGTAATTGGAATAGTTGTTGTTGAACCAAGCACTGGCAATTCTGGAGTTGTTGTTGGTGTTTCTACTTCTCCTTTTTGATCGTCCTCTGGCTTTTCTGGAGTCTCCGGAGTTTCTGCTGGTGGATCAGATGGCTCACCCTCTTCATCTGGGAATCCTTTTCCATCCTCCTCTTCTTCCTCTTCAGGAAGCTCTGCAATAGTAATCAACACATTACTTGGATCACTCTCGTTTCCAGCTTTGTCCGTTGCAGTTGTGGTGAACTGATGCTGCCCCTCCTGTACTCCTGGGAACTCAACTGACCAATTACCCGCACCATCTGCAATAGTGGTCTTTGTTACTACTGAGGCAATTGTGAAAATTCCAGCTGCCTCTGTGTCACCATCGTCATCCTCTTCTTCTGGGTTTGGATCAATAAATGTTTTCTTCACCACCAACTTTGCACCAGAGTCTGTCTTACCTTCAATCTTCAAGCTTGTCTCAAGCTTGGTAACAATTGCGGCTGGCTTCTTAGGCGGAGTTCCATCATAGGTCACCAAATCATAACGCTTCTCCTTAGAAGGTTCGCCATCATACGTTGGCCTAAAGATGATACCGTACACGCGCTCATCTTCTGGAAGTTCATAAAATCCTTCCCAGGGCTGTCCTGGCTCATCCAATTCATGAATAAACAACGCTGGGTTCCCACCACCCCTAACAGAGAGTGTGAACCCGGTGAAATCTTTTGCATATGCAAAAATTGGAATCTTCCGAGCTGTGGTGTACTTCTCTCCGTTGTTTGCCTCAAACTCAATCAACGCTCCTGGCTTTGGCTGTTTTGGTTTTGCAGAAACAGTAAACGAGTGGTTTGAGCCCAACACCATCAACAACCCAGTTGGATCATCGTACACTTCCCAATCAACCTTATACTTGTCAGCAGCATCCACACCTTGGAATGTAACTGCCCATGCCTTGTCCTTATCTGTGACCGCTGCAGGGAACACTGTCATTGTTGACGAATCTTTATCCCCCTTATACGGAACTGAAACTGTAGTCTTAATTCCAGTAATTGGATCTGTAATCTCTTCCAAGCGATACAAGATCACATCTGTTGTCACATCTGCGTACGTACCAACACCCTCAACCACCAACTGCTGATAATCTGGCAAATCATCCTGAGTCAGATTCACCTGGACCACATTATTTTCTGATGGTGTAGTAACGTAAATCACTGGTGTCTCAATAACCTCAAGATTAATGGACTCCTGATACACCTCTGTGGTTCCACCAGTAATTGTGGTGAACTTTGCATACACCACTTTTGGCCCCTCTCCACTAGACACTGTCCATGGAATCTTTCCATTGTCATTAACAACCGTATCAATCACCTGCCACTTTGATCCCAAGAAGTTTGGATCATTTGAAAGTGCGATTTCATGCACCGGCTCAATCAACACATCAATCTCAACATCAGCAAGGAATGTTTGTGCAGCCCCATCATTAATCAAGAATGCTGCACCAGTAGGGTTGTCATCACTTGGCTCTGGTGCTGGTGGCGCACATGCCCCACACCCTGTAGGAGGTCCTTCACCAGACTCCGGCGTAGCGCTTACAGAATCTGAATAACTTGAGTTATCAGAATTGCCATTAACTGCCCGCACACTAAACGTGTATCCCGAACCATTTGTCAGCCCAGAGAATGTGTAGTTTGTTGCGGTCACACCACTAATAACCTGGCTTGTTGTCTCATTTCTAACATCATATGTCGTAGACGGACCATTGCCGTTTGCAGACCATGACAACTGCACAGAACCATCACCTGCTGACGCACTTAATGTGGTTGGCACCACAGGCAATGTGTAAAACGCACTTGAAGTAGCATAACTAGAACTTCCCACCACGTTGGTTGCCCGCACCCGAAGGGTGTACTGCGTACTTGGGGTAAGTCCTGTTGTTGAAGTTGAAACTTCATTTGCTGTTGGCGTACTATCATTAACAAACACAACACCATCTGTTGAGACATCAACATCAAACTGACTTTCCATGCTGGAATTATCAGTCCATGAGAATGTAACAGAGCTGGTACTGATACTGCCAAGCGTTGGTGAGGTTGGCGCACTAGGTTCGTCCACCAATGTAAACGTTGATGTGGCAGACCACGCTCCCTCATTGCCATCACTGTCAAAGTATTTGATTCGCCAATAGTACTCGCTGTCTGCACTTTCATCTGCGTCATCACCCAACGCCAAAGAGGCCGTCACTGCGGCACCAAAACTTCCATATGTTATGTCACCACATCTTGCCCCCTGAGAACATGACGTAATGCTGGTTCCTCCACTTCCAGAATCCCAATGCGTAATAGAACCCATGGTGTTATCTGTGCTGACCTGGATTCTTGCTTTTGTCGCAGTGTCAGATCCATCAATATCATTAAAGATCGCTGAGAAGTTTGGCGTGATGTCAGTCAGGCCAACCGGATCTGTCTGCCCAGAAGATGCATCATCATTGTTTGAGTAGAGTGTTGTAGGTGCTGACGGCGCAAATCCAATAGTACCAGTAGCTCCTGGTGAACCATCACTGCTAGCATTTCTATCTCCTGGAGAAGTAGATGTTGTTCCACTAAATGTGTACGTGCTGGCCACAATCAACATTCTTCCTCCACCTCCACCTCCACCAGAACATCCAGAACCGTTTCCACCAGCCTTACCACCTTCAGCTTTAACTGTTCCGCTTCCTGCAATTGTCGAACCTTCCAAATAGATTCCACCACCGGATCCTCCACCAGCTCCACCAGAAGGAATTCCTCCACAAACGTGAGTTCCCTGCGCACCACTTGCATCAACCAAACCATTAATGGTCAGTGTGTCTGACGCAGTCAGCATGATAATTCCACCACCAGCTCCACCTAATGTGTGGTCAGATCCTCCACCACCAGACCCTGCTTCATGATGAGGTGTACTGGTTGATCCATACGTAACACCACCTTCTGTGGCTCCTGTACACGGTCCTCCACAACCACCTTCTCCTCCATATCCACCTCCACCACCATCATCAGCACCTGCGCCTTCATCATGTTCTCCACCTCCAGGACCAGTTCCGTCATTATCAGCAGTACCACCTGAATATCCAAGCCCAACCGCAGAGATCAAACCATTAGCACCAACAGTAATATTTGTCGCGGAAATATTTACCGCATTCAACACTGAAGTTGAGTTGGTTTGATGAGTCAACGTTCCATTAATTGTCAGAGTAGTAAGTGAAGAAAGCGCTGTAGTTGTTGGCACGTCATTTAACTGCATTGCCGCAAGATCATCAATCACCAAGGTACTAATCCCGCTAATTCCACCTCCACCGGTTTCCACAGAAACCCTATCTGGAATTGTGAATGAAGATGGCCCAGAAAGCGTTCCATCAATATCTACTGTGCTTGTAGTAGTGGTATCCAGCGCATTTACCGTGCTTGATGCAACCGTAAATGTTACTCCAGTATTAATTACCGCAGTACTACTTGCACTTAGATACCAATCTTCCACTGAAGTGGTTGAGGCAATCGCAGTTCCTGTTGCGTCTCCACTTGGGTTCCCCCCAATGTATAGCGCTCCATTGTCACCTCCGTTGTCCTGCAAAAACAAGATCCCTCCTCCTCCATCATTGGCAGGATCGTTTGCAGTTTCAGTTTGTGTTCCTCCACCAAGATATGAATGTGAACCAGAAAATGTTGAACTTCCGTACCCTGTCACTGCAATATATCCTCCACCACCTCCACCAGCATACGTATTGTTTGCTCCCAACTGACCAGCACCTTGCCCACCATCAACAGTAATGGTTCCAGAACCGGCGTATGTTCCAGCAGATGAAAAGTCCAGCCAAAACGCTCCTCCGGCTCCTCCGGCTGAGGCTCGGCTAAACGAAAGCACACCATCCCCAGCATCACCCTGAACAGTTCCATTAATCGTCGCGGTTCCGCCGCCGGTGATTGTGATCTTAGCTGCACCTCCACCATTACCACCATCATTGGAAATCGCACCACCTCCACCAGAACCAAGTGTGGTTGGTCCGCTTAGCGAACCATACCCAGTTCCACCAGCATCAACATCACTTCCATCATATTTTGATGTTCCACCGTTTCCTGCGTGCGCTCCTCCAGAACCAACAGCGCTATCTGCCAAACCACCTCCAGTACCTGCACCTGGATCTGCCGGGTTGCTTCCTTCACCACCGTCATACCCCAACTCTTTCATCCAAATATAACCGCCGGAGTTCAATGTAAGACCCGTCGCAGTCAGCACAACCTTATACGACTCTGCAGTAGAGTTATCCAAGTGAGTCAGATACCCACCGCTGTTAATAGTCAGTGCGCCGGTGATTGTCTTATTTGAAGTATCTGCCTGGGTCAGTACACCACCCTGCCGAATCGTGACTGCCCCACCAGACGTAATATCATTTGCCAATCGCAACGTACTGGTTACCACACCTGCATTATCACCAATCGTAAGCGTACTAAATGAAATTGCCGCTGTGGTACTCACCGTAGCTGCGATATCAATTGTCACATCATCTGCATCTGTTGGCACCTGCGCAGGATTCCAGTTATCCGCATCACTCCAATCTGTTCCATCTCCACCACCATCCCAACTCAATGACGCTCCATAGGTAAAGTCATTCAAAAAACCAGGGATGATGAAGGTCAGCCCTACTGACCAAATCAGCACACTAACAATCACCAACCATCGCCATGGCGCCACCGCAGACAAAAACAACCCTTTCGCTGATTTGCGAAGGGTTGGTAACACAAAAAACCAAAACGAAGGTGTCGCCTGTTGTCGTGAAGTATTAGGCTTTCGTCGTGAAGGTATTGCCATGCGTCGATCGCAGATCTTGCATGCGCGTATTATACCAAAAAACCGCCCCAAAACGGAGCGATTTTTTATCAAAACTGTGGAAAACAATCCTTAGTTCTGCGGTGCAAAAATAAGCGACACTTTGATCTGCATCTCTTCATCAACATCAGCCACAAATGGCACGTCTGGAATGTTCAATCCGTAGTCTTTGTGTTTGATAAATTGTTCTGCAGTCACCAACAAGTTGCCATCATCAAGTAGAGAGACTCTTGCTGGGAATCCAACTTCTTTGGTTACCCCACTAATGGTCAATTCCCCAAGAATATCCCCCACTGCAAACGGCAAATCCCCTGTTGTAAGGTCTACACCTTCAAACCCTCGCAAAGATGTTGGGGCAAATGTGATGAACTCATTGGCTGCGTTGTCAGTTTTCAACACAAAACGACGCACTGCGTTATCTCTGCTTCCACTGTCGGTCTTAAGTGTTCTTGCGTTGACTTTAATTTCGCTCAACTGCGCAGAGTTAAGATCTGCAAGATCAACGGTCAACTCTCCAGCAACTTGGTTAGTTTTTCCATTAACCATGAAGTCCTCACCTCGCAAAACTTCTGCAATCAAATATTGTGCTGAAGATTCAGCAGTAACACTATACTGTTTTGCGCCAGTAGATGTTGTTTCTGTCGAACTTTCTGTTTCCTCACTTTCCGGTGTACTGGTTGTAACCGGAGTTGTTGTAGTTCCATCAAACTCTGGAAAATCTGTTTCTGTTGTGGCGGTCTCTGAGAGCGGCCCAGTTTCTTCTGGTTGGAGCTGTACTGTTGGTGCGGCTGATGGTTTTAGAAAATACCATCCACCAGCAATAATCACAGCAACTACAATCACCAACCCAATACTAGATTTAAATGACATAATGCGATGTTAAAAATACTTCTTTTACGCTACCAGAGGTTGGGTGTTGTTGACAATATCAACCAATTGTTTTTCAATACAAACAGACAACTCAGCGGCACGGGCACCTCGTCGCGACGCAGCTCGCAATACCCTTCCCCCTCCTCTCCGCCCAACTCCGCACCCTCCTGGCCCTCATGTCGAGAACTCGATATGAGGGCCTAACTTATTT
>CAYZOG010000003.1:27250-31772 GCA_964480225.1 uncultured Gammaproteobacteria bacterium
ACGTGCCCGTACACACCCGTTTCGCCCTCAACCCTACCATTCTCACCCCTGTTTTTCAACTTGAATTATACGCCCAGCTGCGCTACTGTACAGCTATCTATGGAACCAACACACACATTTGTGATTAGTGCAGATGATGCAGGCCAGCGCCTGGATCAGTTTTTGACTACTCAACTTCCAGATCTGACTCGGTCACAGATTCAAAAATTCATCACTAAAGGTGCGGCGCAGCGCAATGGTCAGCAAGCAACCAAGCATGTGAAGATTAAAGAAGGTGACACCGTGACAATTAACACTGCACTGGATATCACTCCTCCGGCTGTAGTGAAGACTATTGAGGATTCTACTCATCTGGTTCCAACCATTCTTGCAGAGACTGATGATTACATTGTGATTGAAAAACCATCTGGCCTTTTGGTTCACCCAACTGATCATGACGAACCATACACACTGATGCATTGGCTCGTGAAGAAATATCCAAAGGTTGCGTCAGTTGGAGAATCACACCGTGCTGGAATTGTACATCGCTTGGACAAAGAGGTGTCTGGTGTAATGGTGTTGTGCAAAACACAACAGATGTTCTTGCACTTGAAGGCGCAATTTAAAAACAGAAAAGTGAAGAAAAAATACATGGCACTTGTCCATGGCGTGATTGATGAGGTGGAAGGTGACATTGATTTTCCAATTGCGCGATCTGCGTCACAAGGAAAGATGGCAGCTCGTCCGCAATCACAAGGTGGGAAAGACGCACTTACGCAATACAACGTCGTGAAGCGCTTTAACCATCACACCATTGTGCATGCGTTTCCAAAAACTGGTAGAACTCACCAGATTCGTGTACATTTCTTTGCACTTGGATTCCCTATTGTGGGAGATCCATTGTACGTACAGAAAAAATTCGCTACGGATAAAATTGGAAAAGCAGCGACCAGAATCTTTTTGCACTCAACAGAACTCACCTTCACCGATCTTGATGGTGAACAGCAGATGTTTGTGAGCGCACTTCCAGAAGAACTTGAAACCACACTCAACACATTATGATCATCACGATTTCAGGAAAACCAGGATCAGGGAAAACCACCGTTGGAACCATGCTAGCGGAGCATCTTGGGTTTGAAGAATATGATATTGGAATTTTGCGCCGTGAGATGGCTCGCAAGCGTGGAATGACCATTGGTGAATACAACAAACTTGGTGAAACTGACCCAAGTACTGACACAGAAGCTGATGAGTACCAGCGAGAGCTTGGACTAGAGAAAGACAATTTTGTTATCCAGGGCCGAACCTCTTTCCACTTCATCCCCCATTCAGTAAAAATCTTCCTAGATGTTGATGAGAAAGTTGGCGCAGAACGAATCTGGAAAGACCTCCAAGCTGACGCAGACAAGCGAAATGAAGGGAAATATAGCTCAGTTGAAGAGCTTATTGAGGGTACCAGAGTAAGAATCGCCTCAGACAACAAGCGATTCCATGAATACTATGATGGGCTCGATATTTTTGATAAAAATCACTATGATTTGTGGCTAGATACCTCAAACATTACGCAAAAAGAGGTAATGCAGCTTATTTTAGACCATATTGAGGCCGCAAAAGTTGACAAAAAATAGGGTTTTAGCTACACTACTGCCGTATTAACAATGATTGGTATGACTACCGAAACCGCTAAAACTGAACAGATTTACCCTGATGTTGTGCCTGGCGCAAAGGTTAAGGTGTCTGTCAGAATCAAAGATGTAAACAAAAAGGGTGAGGAAAAAGAGCGTATCCAGAACTTTGAAGGAATGGTGCTTGGTCGCAAGCACGGATCTGAGCCTGGTGCGACAATCACCGTTAGAAAGGTTAGTGGAGGAATTGGAGTAGAAAAGATCTTCCCACTTCACTCACCAGTAATTGCCGGAATTGAAGTATTGGCTAAGTACAAGGTTCGTCGAGCAAAGCTTAACTTCTTGAGAAAGCCAGAGTTCCGCAAGAAGCTACGCGAGATCAAGGATGAGCAGCCAAAGAAGCCTAAAGCTAAGAAGGCAGCAAAGCCTGCAAAGGCAGAAGCTCCAAAAGCTGAGGCTCCAGCAACAGAAAAAACAGAGGAAGCTGCAAAATAATTGCAAAAGCAAACACCCGCCTAATGGCGGGTGTTTTTGTATCCTTATTTTTTCTTGGCTGGTTTTTTCTTAGCCGCGCCTTTGCCTTTGAGCGCTTCTTTCAAGAAGCGTCCAGTGTAACTTTCTTTTACCTTAGCCACGTCTTGTGGTGTTCCCTGCGCAACCACTTCTCCACCGCGCTTTCCACCATCGGGTCCCATGTCCACAATCCAATCTGCAGACTTGATCACATCCAAGTTGTGCTCAATCACCAAGACGGTGTTTCCTTTTTTCACCAATTGCTGCAACACGTTCAACAACTGTTTGATGTCTTCAAAGTGAAGACCAGTAGTAGGCTCGTCAAGAATGTAGAGTGTCTTACCAGTTGAACGACGAGACAACTCTGTTGCCAACTTCACACGCTGCGCCTCACCACCAGAAAGTGTGGTTGCTGGCTGACCAAGTGACACGTATCCAAGTCCAACATTGTTCAAGATCTCAAGCTTGTCTGAAATCGCACTGATGTCTGCAAAGAATTTACGAGCCTCCTCAACGGTCATGTCGAGCACATCTGCAATAGTCTTTCCTTTATAGTGGATTTCCAGAGCTTCTTTGTTGTATCGCTTTCCATCACACTCCTGACACTCCACAAACACGTCAGTCAAGAACTGCATTGGGATTCGTACATATCCTTCACCAGAACATGCCTCACATCGTCCACCACCTTTAACATTAAAGCTAAACTTTCCGGCGTCATACCCACGCAACTCAGCTTCAGGAACTTTGGTAAACAAATCACGAATCACGGTAAACACACCAGTGTATGTTGCTGGGTTACTTCTTGGCGTACGCCCAATTGGAGTCTGGTCAATTGCAATTACCTTGTCCACGTTCTTGATTCCAGAAATCTTCTTGTGCGCACCAGGAACAGCCTTTGCCCGATGGAACTCTGCAGACAGTGCCTTAGACAAAATATCAATCACCAAAGAGCTCTTACCAGAACCAGACACACCGGTCACACAGACAAACTGCCCAAGTGGCAACTCCACATCAACGTTCTTCAAGTTAAAGGCTTTTGCACCTTCAATCTTCAAGCTCTTTCCATTTCCTTTATTACGTTCTTTTGGTGGGGTGATCTCTGCCTTACCAGTAAGATACTTAGCAGTTGGAGACTTAGTACTCTTCTTTACCTGCGCAACCGTTCCCTCCGCCATGATCTGTCCACCATACACACCAGCGCCTGGACCAATATCAATCAGATAATCTGCTGCTTCCATCATTGCCTCATCGTGCTCCACAACAATCACGGTATTACCCATGTCTCGCAACGCACGAAGTGTCTCAATCAACTTCTCATTGTCTCGTGAGTGAAGACCAATAGAAGGTTCGTCAAGAATATACATCACGCCGGTCAATCCAGTTGAAAGCTGTGTTGAAAGCCGTACGCGCTGCGCCTCACCACCAGAAAGTGTGTTCATTGCACGATCAAGTGTAAGATAATCCAAACCAACACGTGAAAGGTCTGTTAGACGAGTTCCAACTTCTTTCAATACCGGCCCAGCAATCTTCTTTTCTGTTGCAGTAAATGTAAATCCTTTTTTCTTCCCAGCATTAATCTCTGCAACAAACTCAACCACCTCTTCAATACTCATGCCAACCATGTCCGCAATGGTAAAGTCACCAATACGCACCGCAAGCGCCTCCTCACGCAAACGCTTTCCATCACACACCGGACAAGTGCTTTCACGCATGTACTGCTCAATCTCTTTTCTAATATATTCTGAGGTTGTTGTGGCGTGACGCTGTGTCAGGTTTGGAATAATTCCTTCAAACACCACAGACTTTCCATCAATCACATAGGTCTTTCCATCAGTTCCGTAGTACAAAATATCCATCACCTTCTTAGACAGGTTCTTCACTGGCTCATCTACAGAAAACTTCTTTGCCTTAGCAACTGCCTTCAGCAACTTGTGATAAAACGCTTGGTTTCCAGTAATTCTCATCCATGGCTGGATTGCTCCTTCTGCCAAGGTCAAATTCTGGTTTGGAATCACCAATGATGGGTCTACATCCAACACTCGTCCAAGACCAGTACATCTAGGACATGCACCGTGCGGGCTGTTGAAGCTAAATGTACGAGGCTCTACCTCTGGCAATTCTCGCTGACATGAGTGACACACTACTCGCTCTGAGAAGTTTGAGTCCTCATCCTCATCCATGTCATATACCACCACTCTTCCGTTACCAAGATCCATTGCCGTATCAACTGCAGAGCTGATGGTATTTTTCTTCACATCAGAAACTCGACCAACAACAACATCCAAGCTGTGCTCTACCTTTGGCATCACATCAATCACCTCAAGCTCTTTACGCTTCATCAGCACACCATCAAATCGCACATACTCAAATCCAGACCGCTCAATATGATTAAGCAAGGTCTTCTT
>CAYZOG010000004.1:0-10554 GCA_964480225.1 uncultured Gammaproteobacteria bacterium
AAGAGTCCCATACGAGATACCATCCTAGTCCTATCATAACAAAAACAAGCGCAAGGAGTGCAACTACTTTTTGCCAACTTGCCAACCAGATTGCACTCGCACCAAACGCAAGCGCCAAAACCCAAATTGTTAGCACGGTTTGCCAATGTGAAAATCCTTTATCCAAAAACCGATGATGTAGATGCTCTCTCCCACCTCTAGTAAGAGTTTTCTTTTTTCTAAACCTTGCAATAATCACCCACACCACATCAAGGACTGGAATTCCAATCACCAACAACGTGGTTGCAATCTTACTCCCAGAGATAATTGCCAGAACTGCCAACATGAATCCAATAAACACACTCCCACCTTCGCCAAGAAAAATCTTTGCTGGATGCACATTAAACACCAAGAACCCAACAAGAGCTCCGGCAAAAATCATGGTGAGCAACCCAACATCTGGCTGAAAAAAACTATCAGTTTGCGTAAGCGCAAAAATCATCAGCGCTCCAATCAACACAACACCTGTGGCCAGACCATCTAATCCGTCCAACAACTTTGTCGTGTACATCATTCCAAAAATCCACACAAACGCCACAACCGGCGCCAACATGGCCGGAATCATGACAATCCCACCAAGTGGATTTGTAATCTCATGCACGCTTAATCCGCCAAATACCGCAATCATTGCAGCCAGCAACGTAAACACAATTTGCTGCCATGCTGGAAGATTAAACTTATCATCTAAAAATCCACCAATCATAATCACCGCACCAGCAACTAACACACTTACCATTACAGCATCTGGAATTTCTGCAAACCATTCTGGACGCATCAATCTAGCCCACCCGTACACCAATGCAAATGACAAAAAGATTGCCACACCACCTAACAATGGCTTTGGCCCCTTATGTAACTTTCTTCCACCATCAGGAACATCAACGATATTCATCTTCAGCGCAAGCTGCTTTACAAGCAATACAAAAATAGCGCTTATCACGCCAGCAACACCAAACGTGATCATTGCAGTCTGCATACTATGCATTTCTTTGTTTAACTTCTACTCCTTGCGCACTAAAGTGAATCACATCTCCACGTCCAGCTTTTTTAGCGAGCAACAACTCAGCAATGGCATTCTCCACCTTATCCTGCATCACACGTCGCATTGGACGTGCACCAAACTGCGGATCAAATCCTGCTTCTGCCAGTTTTGCCAGTACATCCTCATCAACTTGCAACACAATTCCTTGCTCGTCAAGCTTCTTTGCAATCTTCTTAAGCATAAGCCCAGCAATCTGCTGAATCTGCGACTGCGTAAGCGCGCGGAACAACACAATAGAATCAAAACGGTTCAAGAACTCTGGACGATAGTACTCGGCCAACTTACCGCGCAACAATTCCTCCTGAATGTCCTCATATGGCTTGTTAGCATCCAACTGATCTTGCACATACTGTGTTCCAGCGTTAGATGTTGCAATCATAATAATGTTGGTTGCATCAATTGTACGTCCAACACTATCAGTTAGCCGCCCATCGTCCATCAATTGCAAAAACAACGTCAGTACGTTTGGATCTGCCTTCTCAAGCTCATCCAAAAGCAACAACGCAAACGGCTTTTGCTTAATTGCTTCTGTAAGCACACCACTTCCTTGCTGCCCTGGCTGACCAATCAATCGTGCAATTGCCGTTGCCCCATCCTGGTACTCTGACATATCCAGTCGAATCATCTGTTCCTCAGATCCAAAGTACACATCAGCAACGGTTTTTGCGAGCTCAGTTTTACCAACACCAGTTGGTCCAAGGAACAAGAAGTTGGCAATTGTTCTTTCTCCACCAGCCAAAGACGCACGTGCTCTACGCAATGCGTTACTTACCGCTTCAACCGCTTCTTCCTGACCAATCAGTCGCTGATGCATGACTTGCTCCAAACGCAACAACTTATCAGATTCATCTTCTGTCACAGATGTAATTGGAACTTTAGATCGTTCAGAAACAACTTTGGCCACATCCTGTTTGGTAACCAACGTGTTTTTCCCACGTGTAGACGCAACCTCCTGCGCAACCTCTTTCAACATCTGAATACCCTTACGCGGTAGCGTGTCATCGTGCATCAATTTGTCTGTAAGCGCAGCCGCAGCCTCAACTGCAGCATATGAAAACCAAACTTTATGCTCATGTTCAATATACCCAGCCTTAGCCTCCAACACCTGGATTGCCTGATCAACAGACATCTCGTCAATATCCAACTTGGTAAACACATTTGCCACCGCAGTATTGTTCACAAATTTTCTGTAGTTTTCTGATGTGGTTGTTGCCAACATGAACAAGTTTCCTCGCTCCAACTCTCTAGCCAACACCTCCGCAACATCCAAACTTCCGCCGCCACCCTCTGTAACACCAATCATGTCCTCAATATTTGGGACATACAAAATAATGTTCTTTGCCCGCCGAACCTCTTGAAGCGCATTCAAGAGTCGCTCCTGCGCCTGAGCAGGCGTAGCTCCAGCCAACAACTTTGCAACTGACAACTGCACCAATCGCTTGTCCGCCAACACTGGCGGCACATCTTCTTGCACCATCTTATTTGCCAATCCTTCAACAATCGCTTCTTTTCCGACTCCAGATTCTCCAACCAACAATACGCTTTGCTTTCCACCTTGCACCACTCGATACAGTGACTGCACTTCTGCATCACGCCCAACCAACTGCGGCACATGTCCATACATTGCCCTAATGGTTAGATCTGTAGACAATGTATTCAGCAAAGGTGACGCAACTGCGGTCATGGCCCGGTCCATACCGTGCTTGTTTCTGTGCTTTGCAGCTTGCTGCCTACGACGTCGCTGCTCTCTCAACTTCTGTGAAATTCTTACCCACGCAACCACGTTTTCCATTTGCCGAGGGTTTACTCCGCGGTCATACAACCATTCTTGGAACTTTGCGCTTTCGCGATACACCACAATCAACAAGTCCGCTAATCCAACAAAGTCCAAATGATTTTGCTGCGCCTCAATATATGCTGTGAAAAATAGCCGAACCATGTCATGGCCAACCTGCGGATATCGCCCCTGCGCAGTGTTTGGTTGTGCAAACCCACTGGCAAATTTCTTTACATCATCTGGATGGATTCCTAACCGAACCAAAATTCCTTGAATCTCATCTTCTGCCAAAAGTGAAACAAGCAGATGATACTCATCTACTTCAGTAGTATGAATTTGCTGCGCTAATCGATAGGCTCGTTCAATGGTACGCTGCGCAGGCATTGAAAAACTAGCAGAAATATCATGACCTTGCTTTCTCAACTTCCCACTGTTGGTTGCCCACACATCACCATAATCATCCGCAGCCTGAGCCTGCCATTCATTTTTATGCAAAATCGGAACTAACTCTTTGTGCCGTCTTACCATTCTGGCAATTGCATACAACAACGCCAGCATTCCAAACCAGAACAAATTTACTGATGGCAATGACCCAGACCAAAAAGAAGTTTCGAAAAGCAAAGATGGACTTGTCCGAGTCTCCCAAAACACCAACCCAACACTAGCAACCGCAATCAACACCAAGATTGCATTTACAAAACCACCGGCTTTCTTCATGGTCTTTCTAAACTGGATCTGCTCTGCGGTCAAAATCAACTGCCAAAACAACCACTGGTTTTCATAATACAACGCACTATAAATCCCATGTGACTGACGAGCCACCTGATCATTCCTTCCGGCTGGCGCTCCAGCTGGACACGTCTGAATCTCCAATTGTGGATTCTCTTGTGCCTTCATACTAGAACAATGTTGTCATAAAAAACCAAAACGCAATTACTGGTGCCGCGATCCACAACACCACGACCAAACTCAATCCAATTGCCCAAATCAAAAATCCAATACTGCGCACAATGATCTGGAATAGTCGCACAAAAAAACTAATGAATCGACCTTGCAAATCATACTGCCCAAACATCGGCACAAACAAATTTTTAAACCACACCCCAACACCAACGCTTTGCCATGATGATGCAATGCTGTTTTTCCACCATGTCACAATAAATGCCAAACCACCGGTATACCACCACAGTGGACCGGTTACCGCATCAACCACAAGTGCAAGCATTACGCGCTGCAAAACCACAATTGTCATACGGACAAAGTATATCAAAAAATTCGGCTTAGCCGAATCTTTTTTGCTATTTTCTACACAACTTAGCGCTGTGCAACTGAAGTCCCTTCCAATGAAACATAGGTGATCCCTTCTACCGGAACCAAACCGATAGTGGCAATTCTATTTTGGATACTGTGCAAAGATCGGTGTTGCGCAATCTCAAGTCGCAACTTTTGATTGTCTTCCTTCATGGTTACGATGTCTCGTTCAACACTTCTCATCTCATATCCTTTTGTGGAAACATTACTCATTGCCACGATATATCCAACCCCAAACACCACAACTGATGTAAATACTGCGAGTCGCAATACCAAAGACTGGCTAAGTCTAGTGAGCATTGCTCGCCAATCAAAACGAGATCGTCGTCGTTTCTTGGCAACAAATCGCTTCATGGTTCGTTGTGTAAAGCTGAATCGCATATTAGGCTTTTTGGGCAATTCTCAATTTTGCACTTCGTGCTTTAGGATTTTGTTTAATCTCTTCTTCAGTTGGAATGATTGGCTTCTTGGTAATCACTTTCAGATCTGGATGCATTTGAAACATTCGTTTCACAATTCTGTCTTCTCCAGAGTGAAATGTGATTATTGCCAACACTCCATCTTTTGCGAGGATTTCTGTTGCGCCGGTGATGCCTTTTTTAAGGACATCAAACTCTTCATTCACTGCAATACGGAGCGCTTGAAACACTCGTGTGGCTGGATGCGTTTTCCCACGCTTTCCGCCGTACACTTTTTCAACTAACTCTGCGAGCTGTCCGCTTGTGGTAATGGCTTTTTGCTTCCGAGCATCAGCAATTGCTTTTGCAATTCTTTGTGCTCTTGGCTCATCACCATACCGAGAAAACATCACGGTCAACTCTTTTACACTAGATGACTTCAGCAATGTTGCTGCGGTCACCACATCATCACCAGTCTTTCCATCAAAGCGCATGTTAAGAGGTTCGTCCTTCATAAAGGAAAACCCTCTACCGCGTTGTTGAAATTGTGGTGTACTCCAGCCAAGGTCAAATAAAACCCCGTCCACTGGAACCAACTCATTTTCCGTTGCAACCTCTGTGATATTTGCAAAAGAGTCTCTAACAAGGGTTACTCGGTCAGCAACTGACTCAAGAAACTTTTTGCTTCGCAGAATCGCTTCAGGATCCGCATCAATTCCTAGTAGCTTTCCACGCTTCCCAATTGCTTTAGCAATTGCTTCTGCGTGACCAGCATCACCTAGAGTTGCATCAATGATGCGCTTCCCAGGCGACAAATTGAGAGACTCAATAGCCTCTGCATGTAGAACAGATTCATGGCGCATATTAGACACCAAGTTCTCCTAACTGCTCTGCAATTGCAACGGAATCCTTTTCAGTAGACGCCTTGTACTTGTCCCACTTTGCAGTGTCCCAAAGTTCAAGACGATTATAGAGTCCTGCAACTACCACATTCTTTTTCATGGCAGCGTATTTACGCAGATACTCTGGGAGTAGAACTCGCCCTTGCTTATCTAACGCGCAGTCCATAGCACCCGCAAGCATGAGTCGGGCGAAGGCACGCGTATTTGCTTGAGAAATTGGCAATGCAGCCAACTTCTGCGCAAGCGCTTCCCATTCTTTCTTAGTGTAGAGGAACAAACAGTTATCAAGTCCGCGGGTTACCACCACACCACCTTTACAATCAGCACGAAACTTGCCGGGGATGGCAAGCCGGCCTTTTGCATCGATCGTGTGTTGGAATTCCCCGATGAACATGAGAAATGGTTAGACAGCAAAATGTGACAAGTGGCTCCCTTCCCCACTTGTCCCCACTTTGCATCCTCTGAACCCATTTTATTCCACTATCGCCTCCCTGACAACACTTTACCTGTGGAAAACTAAAACAGGCCCGCTTTCGCGGGCCTGTTATTCAACTAATTCCTACTTAATTGTAGTCAGCATCTGCTCAAAATCATCTACACATCGCTGAAACCCTGCCGGATTATCAAGCGATAGATGAACTGGCGTATCCAACAAGTGCGCATCTACTCGCAACTCTCTTCCGGCTTCTCTGTATTCCACAAGGTTAAAGCTCAACTCCCCAATCTTTTGCGTATTGGTCTGCTTATCCCAGTTTGGACTTACCAACGTGTTTTCCTTATCACTCAGGTAGATCAAACACTCACCATCACTGATTCTATCTACACCTTCAACTTTGCTCACAGTATATCCTTCTGGGTATTCCACAGTATGGTCACCTTCAAGAACAAGCTCTCGTCCATTACCAAATCCGCTAATAATTCCTGAATCTCCCCCACATCCTGCGCCAACCAATACCAGTGCCGCAAACAAACCAATGTATTTTACATGCTTCATATTATTCAAAATCTAATGGGAAACGAACTGAGAATTCATAGCCCGTAATAGGTTCGCTAAGCAAACCAAACACACCTTCAGGTGCTTGGTCACTGTACTGCGCCACCACACCATTGTCAATTGCAACTTGATCACCCTTGAAGATTCTCCACATTCCACCTTCAACAAAGTACAGATCTCCAGACTGCGTAACCACAGATCCATTTGGATACAAATATGTTCCGATATCTGCACCGCGCTCATACGTCACAAACATCGCATCAGACACGTCAATCACGCGTGCTGCCCAATCTGGGCCATACAGCGCCCGCGCAACATCTTCTGTCCTAATCCACTGCAAAACCCCACCAGTTCCAACGGCGTAAACGCGTGGATCTGTAGTGATCTTCACCAATTTAGTCCCAGGTCGTACCGTCATTGGCGCCCCAAGCGGCACACCAGCCAACGCCTCATCTGTCACAGTATGCACAGAATTAAAGTCAGGGAACCACGTGTGGAATACCTGCTCATTTGGAAACGCGTGTCGCTTTCCATCTTCGCCAATGAAATACACCGCAAATCCAGAAACATTTTTCACCAAACTCCCTGGCGAATCCAATGGACCAATCAATTTCCCTCCACCAAGCGGGTTGTATCCAGATTTAACTTCCAGCCCATCTGCATACCCATCACCATCACTATCCGCCACTTCTGGATCAGTTTTCCAAAGTAACTCCTCTTCATCAGAAAGACCATCACCGTCTGTGTCAGTGACTGGAGAACCTGCTGAATCCCCCTGCTGAGGAACTTCATCCATTGGCGGAGTTGTGTCTTCTGCAGAATCCGGATCAAACACAATTGACGCAGATACCGTCTCTGATAAGTTACCTGAGCCATTGGCATACCTTACATACACAATTTTTTCTCCAACACCCTCTGACAACAAGAACTGCAGCTGTGTTGCGTAGGCCTGCCATGTTGTACCAGTAAATGTTTCTTCCTCACTCACCAACATTTCAACTGCTGAATCCACCCCAAGATCTAACACAACCTCACGTGAATTTGTTTTTTCTGCCCCATCATTGATCAGCACTGACGCATTCTTAGGAAACACCTTTGCTCCTTGCACATTACTTGCGCCACCACCGGTTGCTGTTGCCCCAGAAAAGCTTGCAACTCCACTTGATGTATCCGTACTATCCTGCCCATCTGTATAACTAATGGTCACATCTTCAGTACCACTCAATTGCAATGTGCTGTCACTAGTCGTTGGACTTGCACCGCCGGCAACCGGAATTGACCCAGTAAACACTGAAGTAGCAACCCCCGTTTCTGTAAGTGTGACTGTCTCTGAGTCCCCATTATCTGTGGTAATTGTCACCGTGATTGTGTCTTGCGCAGTTCCATCAATATTTTCGTCATAATCTGTCACAGAAAAATACGCGGTATCGCTTGTACTGTATGAATACTCCGTGATTGTTGTTCCGCCACTATTGGTGACCGCCGCAGTACTGGTACTAATAATGTACCCATCAGCATCTTCTGTAATGGTTCCCAAGTTCTCAATCAGACCAACAACCGTACTAGTTCCAGCAGTCATGTCCCATGTGTTCCCAGTTGAAATATATGCCGAACCAAATGAGTGCCCACCCGTAGAAATACTAAATTGCACCTTTCCGCTGGTCTTGCTGAGTTCGACATCACCAAAAAATCCACCATATCCACTAACTGAAATAGTTTCATCACCACTGGAATCCCACACAATTCTTCCTGCAGATCCAGTATTAAGACTTGCTGTTCCGCTCTGCGTTAGGTTTCCAGAAAGCAACATTGGCTTTGTGCCCAATGAAACTCTTGAATCATTCTGCAACCCAAGCACCGCCCCTCTCACACCAATATCATTGGTCGCCAAATCAAGAGAGCCGTTTGTAACAGTCAAAATACCAACAGTCCACGTTGTCATCTGCCCAACTGAAGATCCCGGAATCAACGATCCTGCTGATTTGTTAATGGTGGTACTCCCAAAACTGGCCGTACTTGAAACCACCTGATTCCCCGTACCAGAGAAGGTCAGCGGATTTGATGATGTTCTAGTAAATGTACTCTCCCGATTTTGAATAAAATCTCCATCAATTGATGACGAACCACTCAACCACTCAAACTCGGCCTCAGCATGATCCGCCAAAATCAAATCTCCGCCCATGTAAAACGTGGCAAGCGCCAAATCTCCTTGCTCAATCCGCACATCACCATCATTTCTAAAGGTTCCACTCCCGGTAATGTCATCACTCGTGCCGCCCCCGGAGTTGTTTACAATAAGGTCTTCATATGTTTTACCTCCGGTTGCAAACGCCTGATCTGCAGCTCCATCAAACTCCAAGCTCCACGTCACCCCTGAGTCATCAAGCGTACCACCAGTCCATGTCCAATCACCAGTCACTGTTGTTGATGCTGCTGGACCAAATGTTCCGCTGATAATAGTGAAGTCTCCATTAATGTCGATGATTCCGTCGTTTGGCTCAGCGGTAAACTCACCCCCATTAACCCATATTCGGCTCCCATTCTGAATGTACGTATTGGTCTGCACATCCACTGTTCCTCCTAGGACTGTGGTAGACGCAACAGTCACGGAAGAACTCACAATGTACAATGTTCCACTGTATCCACTTGTGAGGTACAACTCCCAATCATCAGAATTTGGAAAGCTTGTATCCCAGTTAGCGTCATTGCTTGATGTCCCATCAAAATTCAAAAGATCACCTGGGCTTGGCAATGTATCACTATCCCAGTTAGCCGCCGTACTCATGTTAGTATCCACACCTCCACCACCATCCCAAGTTTTGGTCGCTGCAGCCGCAGAATCAGACAAAACAAACATAGCCATTACCAAGGCAATGACCGTAAAGAAATGAATTGCAACTCTGCTTAGTCGAGTGTAGAACATTACTTCCCCCCAAGCCGCGCTTTTCTGCGCTTACGGTGATATTGTACCGCAAAACGATGTGCTTCGTCACGCGCCGCAAGCAAGATTGAGAGGTATGTACGCGCGCGTTTTGCCAACATCACACCACCGCCAATTTGATGGAGCTGCGCGTTCTTTCTGGTGGGCCCTTTGGCAATGCCAATAATTGGTGTAGAAATAGACAATTCTTCAAACACTGAGTGCACTCTGTTCACCTGTGGCTTACCGCCATCAATTAAAAATAAGTCTGGCATAGGCCATTCTGTGCGTCCTAATCGCCTGCGGATAACTTCTTCCATCATGGCCACATCGTTGGCACCTTTAACAGTTTTAATCTTAAACTTTCTGTACTCAGACTTATTTGCCTCACCAGCTTCAAACACCACCATTGAACCTGTGGCGTACTGCCCAGAGATATTTGAGATGTCATATGCCTCAACTCTACCCAAAATTGGATTAGGCGCCCCATCTGGCTCATGTTCTTTTTGCAGTAGTGCAATTTCCTGAATGTGCTCTAGCGCAAACAACTGATCCCTCACCTCTGCCGCCTCTTCATATTTTTGTTGCGCAGAAAACAGTTTCAACTGCCGCTCCAGTGTTTTAACAATCTGCGGCTTCTTTCCAGAAAAGAACCACAAGATTGGCTTAATCATTTTTTGATATTGCCTTGGCGAAACTTCTCCAGAACACACCCCGGGACATTTCCCTAACTGATAATAAAAGCATGGCCGAGAGCGCCCTGGCTTGCATGTTGAATATGGAAAGATGTCTCGCAAGATTCGCAACGCTGTGGTGATGATCCGCGCACTAGTAAATGGACCAAACAATGTGCTGTATTGTTTTGGCACTTCTTGTTTTCCTACAAACCAATCCACACCCAATTCATGGCCACGAATAATTTTAAACTTTGGAAACTCTTCTTTGGTAACAGCCAAATACGCAAAGCTCCTATCATCACGAAGCATCACATTATACTTTGGCTTTTCACTTTTGATGGTGTTGGCCTCCAAAATAATGGACTCAATCACCGTTGGCGTAACGTCATATCCAATCACCTCAACCTCCTCAATCATTCTCTCAATTGGCCGATTAGTGGTTTTCCTCCCTTGAAAATATGACCGAACCCTACTTTTCAGCGATGTCGCCCGCC
>CAYZOG010000004.1:10654-12462 GCA_964480225.1 uncultured Gammaproteobacteria bacterium
GTTTTCCTCCCTTGAAAATATGACCGAACCCTACTTTTCAGCGATGTCGCCCGCCCAACATAAATCAACTCGCCAGACACATCAAAGAACTGATACACCCCAGGCTGATCAGGCAATTCTTTGAGTTGTTTTCTGGTAATTTGATTCATTGTTTTATGAATGATACATTTTTTTCACGGCGAAGGGTGTTTTAACAGAAAGATAAAATCGCCCTAACATACGACCGTTTAACTTTTGGGGAGACCCCAATCTCCCACCCCCTCAACCCCTCGGAGGTGCAACCACCAGACCGAGGAAGACCGACGCCCCCCGCGCTTCGGTCTTCTTTATTTCTTCAAAATCCGCTTAAGGTACTTTCCGGTTGAACTTTTTTCTGAACCCGCAATCTGCTCTGGTGTCCCTTTGGCAACAACCTTTCCTCCGCCTTCCCCACCTTCTGGTCCCATATCAATCACATGATCTGCCATCTTGATCACATCCAAGTTGTGCTCAATAACTAACACAGAGTTTCCTTTTTGCACCAATCTATCAAGCACGTCCAACAACTTCTTTACATCTTCATAGTGCAATCCGATTGTTGGCTCGTCCAGAACATACAGTGTTCTACCGGTGTCACGACGCGCCAACTCCTTAGCCAGTTTAATTCGCTGTGCCTCACCACCAGACAATGTTTTTGCAGATTGCCCCAACGTCAGATAATCCAAACCAACTTCCCTACAGATCTTAATTTTGCTGTGAATAGACGGAATCTCTTTAAAGAAATCCTCTGCCTCCTCAATGGTCATAGCCAACACATCAGCAATGTTCTTCCCTTTGTACTTTACCTGCAAGGTCTCATGATCATATCGAGTCCCCTTACATACCTCACACGTAACATACACTGTTGGCAAAAAGTGCATCTCAATCGCAATCACACCATTTCCTTCACAGTTTTCACATCGCCCACCTTTCACATTAAAT
Source organism: uncultured Gammaproteobacteria bacterium (assembly GCA_964480225.1). GTDB lineage: Bacteria > Patescibacteriota > Patescibacteriia > Magasanikbacterales > JBBTQS01 > CAYZOG01. Next base: position 11,615 of record CAYZOG010000004.1, read on the forward strand.
GAGAACCGACCAACTCTGTATCCGCGCATTCTCGCCTCTGGAGTTGCGGCAAACAAATCCCGAATCGCATTAAACGCACCAGTATATGTTGCAGGGTTACTACGAGGTGTTCTTCCAATTGCAGATTGATCAATGTTAATAATCTTATCGAGCCAATCCACACCTTTAACCTCCTTATGTTTTCCTGGTGTTGCTTGTGAGCCATGCAATGTCTTAGACAATGACTTGTACAACACTTCATTCACCAAAGAAGATTTTCCAGATCCAGACACACCAGTAACACATACAAACCGACGCAATGGAATATCCACTTTCACATTCTTCAAGTTGTTTTCTGTTGCACCAACAATAGTGAGTTTTTCATTCAGCAACTTTCTACGCTTTGCAGGAACTTCAATCTTCTTATCACCATTCAAATACGCAACGGTCAGCGACTTTTTGTTGGTCAAAATCTTTGGCATTGGCCCGGTCGCCACAATATCACCACCATGCACACCTGCACCTGGCCCAATATCCACCAAATAATCAGAAGACATAATCACATCCTCATCATGCTCTACAACCAAAATAGTGTTCCCAAGATCTCGCAACTCATGCAGTGTCTTGATCAATCGATCGTTGTCACGTTGATGTAGACCAATGGTAGGCTCGTCTAGGACATACATAGCCCCCACCAAACGAGATCCAAGTTGAGATGCCAGCCTAATACGCTGCGCCTCACCACCAGACAATGTCCCGGCCTTTCTATCCAATGTCAGATAATGCAATCCAACATTCAGCAAAAACTCCAAACGAGAAAAGATTTCCTTACGAACCTGCACAGAAATCTCCTGCTCTTGTGCGCCCAA
>CAYZOG010000004.1:12562-31521 GCA_964480225.1 uncultured Gammaproteobacteria bacterium
GAGAAAAGATTTCCTTACGAACCTGCACAGAAATCTCCTGCTCTTGTGCGCCCAAGCCAGTTTTTCCTTCAAGATCCATTACAAACTGCGTTGCAACCTCAATATTAAGTGCAGTCAGCTCCACAATACTTTTTCCAGCGACCTTAACCTGCAGCGCGGCCGGATTAAGTCGAGCCCCTTCACACTTGGCACAAACCTTTTCAGAAAACAACGACTCCGTGCCCAAACCAGTACACTCGGGACAATATCCATACGGACTATTGAAACTAAACAAGCGTGGCTCAATCTCTGGGAAAGAAAACCCGTCGTACGGACAAGAATGTTGTGTAGAAAACTGCTTTTCAGTTTCTTCACCATACACAACAGTTAACACTCCGTTTCCATATTCCAAACCAGTTTCAACAGCCTCAGAAACACGCTGCCGAAAATCCTTATCAACCTCACCAGTCCGCGGCATTGGAATTTCATCAACCACAACTTCAATAGTGTGTCGCTTGTTCTTAGACAACTTGATGCGCTCTTTCAAAGACATCATCTTGCCATCCACGCGCACACGAGAAAATCCTGCATTATACAAATCATACAGTAACTGATAGTACTCACCTTTTCTTCCAAACACTACCGGCGCCAATACCATTGCAGGTGTAAACTCTTGCTTTGCTTTTGCGTAGGTCTTACGCCCGCCAATCACACTTTCCACAATCTCCTCTGTGCTCATCTTAGAAATCTCCCGGCCACACTCTAAACAATGCGGCGTTCCCACACGCGCATACAACACACGCAAGTAGTCATAAATCTCTGTGATAGTTGCAACTGTAGAACGCGGGTTAGCACTGTGCGCTTTTTGATCAATTGCAATTGCTGGAGACAACCCCTCAATCTCATCCACATCTGGCTTTTGCATCACACCCAAAAACTGCCGAGCATACGCAGACAATGACTCAACATATCGGCGCTGCCCTTCCGCAAAAATCGTATCAAATGCTAAAGACGACTTCCCTGATCCAGACAAGCCAGTAAACACAATCATTTTATTCCGAGGCAACTCAAGACTAATGTCTTTAAGGTTGTGCTCTCTTGCCCCTTTGATGGTAATTTTTTCCTTCATTTATTTGTAATTTTTGAGCGCATTTTTTACTTCACTCACTGTTTGCATTTCTTCTTGGTCATACAAAAATTCCTCAATCTCATCATGTCGGTCAAATCCACCCAGCTTGTCCCAGTACCGAACCACAAATGTCTCATACCACGGCTTTGCGCCTTCTGGCCCAATTCCAGTCATCTGAGAATTCAACACATAAATCTCAGAAAACCCATCGCCATCAACATCCCGGAAAAATACAGACTCAATTGTGGTGAAGTATGTTGTTACTAACCATGGCAATTGATGCAACACATACCCTTCTGCGTCCTCTGTTTCCAACTCCACAAACAACGGCACAAATCGTTCTGAACTTGGATCCCTGTCATCAATCCCAGCCTCATAAAACGCCAAAATTCCCATGTACTCACCCTTAACATCACCATCAGTTACAATCACCTCATGCATGCGCTCTCCAAGAAAATCAATTCTTGATGCCAAACGGTCAACAAACTCTGCATCAGTTTCCAACCGATCTTTACGTGTGTGTAATTCAACCCCTTCCTCAATTGGAGGTGTAGGCCTTCTATCACGACCATCAGTTACGCACCCCGCCCCAAACAACACAAACACCATGAAAATTGAAAAATACTTCATACCTATTTCTTCTTATCGAGTTTTTTAAGTGTGGCAATCTCGTCACGCAACACCGCAGCGAGTTCAAACTCAAGCAATTTAGCAGCTTCCTTCATCTGCTTTTCTTTCTCTCTCATAATCACAGACAACGGCCGATCATCTCCAGACAACTCAATATCCAAAATTCGGTTTCCAGTGTTTGCACGACTGCGCCCTTTCTTCCCACGACGGTTCTTTGCTTTTTCTGAATCTGGAATCACACCAAACTCCTCAACCAAATCCCGAATATTTTTCTTCACGGTCTGCGGCGCAATGCCATGCTTCTCATTATATTCCTGCTGAACTTTTCTACGACGGTTGGTCTCACTGATCGCACGATCTAAAGAACCTGTCATATTATCTGCATACAACACCACTTGCCCTTCCACATTACGAGCCGCACGACCAATGGTCTGGATCAGAGAAGTTTCGCTACGCAAAAACCCTTCTTTATCAGCATCCATAATCGCCACCAAAGAAACCTCTGGCAAATCCAAACCTTCACGAAGCAAGTTCACACCAACCAACACATCAAACTTACCTTTTCTAAATTCGGTAAGAATTTCAATTCGTTCAATCGTTTTAATGTCACTGTGCAAATATCGAGCTGCAATATTCTTCTCTTCCAAATACGTTGAAAGATCCTCTGCCATTTTCTTGGTAAGCGTAGTCACAATCACGCGCTCATTCTTGGCCTTACGCTCTGCAACCCTTGCTATCACATCCTCAACTTGAGACAACACCTTACCTTTCCCAGTTACCGGCGCAATGATGATCTCTGGATCAAGCAACCCAGTTGGCCTAATAATTTGCTCTACAATCTGCTTACTATGTTCTTTTTCATATGGTCCAGGGGTCGCACTCACAAACACCGTTTGTGGCATTCGCGCTTCAAACTCCTCAAACCGCAACGGACGATTGTCCTTTGCAGACGGCAAACGAAAACCATAATCAACCAAAGACTGCTTACGCGCCTGATCTCCATTAAACATTCCACGAACCTGCGGCGTGGTCACATGAGACTCATCAATCACCAACATCCAGTCATCACCAAACCGCGCAAAGTAATCAAACAAGGTGTATGGCGGATCCCCCGGCTTTCGCCCATCAAAATGCAAAGAATAGTTCTCAATTCCTTTGCAGGACCCAATATTCTCAACCATCTCCATGTCGTATTGTGTACGACGCTTGAGACGATCATATTCCAAATTCTTGCCCTGTTTTTCCAATTCCTTCAGCCGCCCGTCCAATTCTTTCCGAATTGAAGAAATCCCACGCTCACGCTCATCATCTGGCAACACATAATGCTTAGCTGGAAAAAACCACGCATCTTCATCTTCTGCCTTCACTTTACGAGTCACCGGATCCATCACCTCAATAGACTGCACCGCATTGTGCATGTCCATCTCAATTCTATAAATCAACTCTTGGTTGATTGGCATGATCTCAAAAATATTTCCTCTCAATTTAAACTGCCCACGCTGAAGCTCACCGCCAGTTCTCTCAAAATGCATTCCAATCAAGTCAGCCAACAAACCGCCACGCTTAAATTCCTGCCCAACAGAAACTCGCAAAACCCTATCCTGGTACGCATCTGGAGACCCAATGTTGTAAATACAACTTACAGACGCCACCACAATCACATCATCGCGAGTCAAAATAGATTGCGTTGCCTGGTGGCGCAACCGATCAATCTCCTCATTAACCATGGACTCCTTCTCAATATAGGTATCTGAGTTTGGAAGGTATGCCTCAGGCTGGTAGTAATCATAATAACTGACGAAATACTCAACTGCGTTGTTTGGAAAAAACTGTCTAAGCTCCGCACACAACTGTGCTGCCAACGTCTTGTTATGCGCCAAAACCAATGTTGGCCGCCCAGTCTGCGCAATCACATTGGCCATAGTGAATGTTTTTCCAGATCCAGTAACGCCAAGTAAGGTCTGTGCCGCATCACCACGGTTCAGACCCTCTTCAAGTTTGGCAATCGCACTAGGCTGATCACCAGCTGGTTTGTATTCAGATTTCAACTCAAAGGACATATCTTCCCTATTTATAGTGGGATTTGGAGTATAACACAAGTTTTGGATACCGTAAATAACCCGAAAATATTATTCCTGTAGGTCTAGGGTTGACAAAACGGGTTTTTTGTGCTATTCTTCTTTGTCTCCGTTGGAGAACCGGGTTTGGCAGTTCCGCGCTATAGCGGTACATACCTAGAAATGCAAACTGCACGTGACTGCGCCGTACCGCAGAGGAGAGCACGGTGTTCTCCAGATTCTAAACCCCAGCTAAAAGGCTGAGAGTGAAAGAACGCTTATAAAACGAGGCCAGGTCCCCTCGCCCCAGATGGACCTTGCAGCGTGGAGCATGAGTCGGAAAACTCACCGCGTCTAAGTAGAAAAACCTGCAAAGATGGCATTGGACTATGTGATCTTTGACGCAATAACTAATTGAGTCCTGCAACCAGTGAGTAGCGCCACTGGCCATAGCCAAGCACGGTCTTGGAAGCTCAGAGGGAAATTCCTCCCTCTGGTTACCTGGCAGCGTAAAGCTGCACAGAAACGGAGGAAAGCTTATGCGCACTGCCGAGCGATCGCGGCAAAGAACGGCCAGGTGCCGTTACACCCTCGCTACCTAGGGAAGCGCCGGAAAGGTGGCATGGTCAGGATGTAGACCAACATACGATCGCAACAAACAAAAGAAGGCACTCGACAGAGAGCCTTCTTTTTCTTTTTATCCAGATTAAATCTCCGCAATCGCCCCAAACTCTGGTGCCGTCGCTGCAATCCCCAACTCAGACTCAATACATTCTACAAACGCATCTTGCGCAGCCGGATCACCGTGCGTCACATACACATGCTTTGGTTTTTGCGGTCCACTCCCCAACCATTTCAACACCTTATCTCTATCACCATGCGCACTGTATGAACCCAAACGCATCACCTTACATTTCACCTCAACTTTGTTTCCAAAAATAAACACGGTTTTTGCTCCATCCTGAATCTTTCGACCTAAGGTTCCCTCAGCCTGATACGACACAATTAACAACGTGCTTTTTGGATCTGACAAATAGCGCAACAAATGGTGCAAAATTCTTCCACCAGACATCATTCCCCCACCAGCAATAATGATCTTTGGACTTGGCACACTGTTAATCTTCCTAGACTCCTGACTCAACAACGTCACCTCCAGCCCGGGGAAATCAAACAAATCATTGTCCACACTCTTCATCTCCTTGGCAGTTTCGTCATAATAAGATGTGTATTCTTTGAACACCTCTGTTGCCTTAATCGCCAACGGGCTGTCCAAATAGATCGGCACTTTTGGCAAACATTGACATTCCTCTACCAACCAGTTGATTTCGTACAAAATCTCCTGCGTACGCTCCAAACTAAATGCTGGAATCATCATAGTTCCACCGCGCGCAACTGCATCCTCAATCGCCGCTTTCAACTTTGAACTACGCGCAATTGCCGGCTCATGCAAACGGTCTCCATATGTAGACTCGCAAACCACAACGTCTGCTTTTGTGATTGGCTCTGTCTCTCTCACAATTGGCACGTCATCATTTCCAATATCTCCAGAGAACACTACACTCTTCCCTCCTGCTTCAACTTGAATCCATGACGAACCAATGATGTGCCCAGCATCAAAGAATGTAGCCACAATGTCTCCTGGCATTCTAACCGGCTCATGATATTTTGCCTTTTCAATTAACCCAGAGGCTCTGATCACATCATCCTGGGTGTACATCACAGGATCTTTGGATTTTTTATTGGCATAACTCATCACACGCGCGGCATCTTCCCACATAATTGGGAGAAGCGCTGCGGTAGGTTCGCTAGCATAAATCTTCCCACGGAACCCTTCTTTCACAAGCTTAGGAATACGCCCAATATGATCAATATGCGCATGCGTCACCAGCACTGCCTCAATCTCTGTTGGGTCAAACTCAAAATTGTCAAAATTCTTCTCCGCCGCATACCGGGTCCCCTGAAACATCCCGCAATCCACCAGGATCTTATGGCCATTTGCCTCAATCAAATAGCATGAACCTGTCACCTCCCTGGCCGCACCGTAAAAATGTAATTTCATATGGTTTGTGTTTGAGGGTATTGTAGCATGGTTTTACAGTTGACGAACCTTCTGTTTTTTGGAATGATTACTTCTTCCATTGGACCGAGGAGGAATCATGGGAGCAAGCGTAATAGATCGTGCGGTCATTCTGGCCAATCTCAAAACCCTGAACGAGCGGTATCGACTCGTCACACTGGATGACCTCCGGGACGGCGCCACCATCCTTGGGCTTCGCATTCCGCTAGCCTGCCTGCAGGATCGCGCAAGGTTTGAGCAGGAGATGGTGATGCCAAGCATCACACTCCAACTTGCCTCGCCGGCGATTCGGACCACCGGTGACGACGGATCGTTCTCACTTGGTCAAAGCACGCATGTGCATTTTCACGTGGTGTCGATGGCGCCGGGTGAAAAACCCATGAAGATGGACCGGTGCTTGCCACACTTGCTGGTGAGCACCCAAGTCTTCATGCAAAGCGAAGACACAATCACCACCCTGTGGTTGGTGGAGGCCTAATGAACGCCACAGAACGGTGGCTCAGACTTGACCCTGACGCAGTCGCCCAGATGGTGATCAACACCATCGAGTGGCTGAATCTCAAATCCATCCACCTGGAAGAGGTCTCTCTGGGCACGACCCACATCTTCAGAATTGCCACGAGGCTCTCCCGCGGAGCTCAGGCAACGTTTGACATCAGCAAAGGCCCGGACGGAATTGGGCACCTCATCTTCAACAGCGTGGAAGAATCCGCGGGCCGCCGCAGAAGCGGTATTCGCAGAATGGTCGACGTGTACAGCCAAGCAGGTGAACCCATGCCTGAACTCACAAGGGAGCTCAACGAGTTCATCCTTAGTGAGGTGATTGATGATTGCCTTGCAGGTCGCACGTAATCCCGCCCCAAAAGCAAGACCCAAACCGGTCTGTGCTATCGGGGCGGGTTTTGTTTTGCTCTAGCACATTGACGAATTCCGCATTTCCTGGTATTTTTTTGTATCGAGTTTCAGAATCAACTCATATTGTATGTGAGCTGTTTTGGAACTTGACGGCGGGAGTCCGCCAGGAGGAATCATGGGTAATATGCGAGACGAGCTCGACAAGATCGGGCTCGACCACGTCCAGGACATTGTGATTGCGATCTCTAACTTCTTGCAGGATCGCGCACCGCAAGCCCATCCGCGCAGCGAAGAGCGCTTTGCGGAAATCGCAGAGTTTGCGGCACGGGTTGCCCTTGGGCGTTATCAGCCACCAGAAGGCGCCTGCCTGAGCATTGGAGCCAACGGCATTCTGGAGATTCGACAAATGCCTTTGGAAGACATCTGGGCCGACCTGGAAGAGAATCCCAACAAGCCACCGAATGTTCTTGATGTCACGTACCAAGAACACCTCCCGGCGGGAATCTCTGATCTGGGGGAATTACCCCAGATCCTCAACCAGATGATCTGGGAGTCCACCGGCGGCAAGTGGCCAAGAAAGCCGCGCATGAACAAGGTGACCTACTATCGCGTGACACGTGAGACTGGGCCGAACTACGAGGACGTGATTGCCACGGCAGTCACCAATTTCCTGGGCAAGCACACTTCAGATGAAGAGTACCGACTCTACCTGAAGAGCAGTGAGTTCAGGGATTCCCTGCTCAACTTCCTGGAACTCGTCTTTGACGGCGCTGACAATAAACGCTTCTGCGTAAACCTGTCATCCACCGTCGATGGGGAGATCATCGAGCTGCGGAGCGTCAAAATTGAGCGCATCCGCCACTCGTGCATCCTGATAGAAGAAGAGCGCGGTGACCACCCACTTGCAATACGGGTAATCACCCGCAACACCGACTCTGATGGTTGGCCCACACCTCAGGAGGGTGACCTCACCAAAGAACTCAACCTCGCGCTGTGGCACGCAACGGAACGGCAATGGCCGCCGGCAATCCACGAGCGCCAATAACAAGAAGCCGCAACGTTCAGTGACCCTGGACCGCGCGGTTTTTGTTTTGCCCAAAATTGCCCACACCGCCCACTTTTGCTACACTTACCCTATCTATGCGACAAGACTCTTCATCTGTTGAGATCCAAGACCCAGCGATCAAAAAGCTCGGCAAAAAGCGATCTTGCCTAAGACGAAGCTGCACAAGCGGACTAGGGTGCGTCAGTCTTTTTGTTATTGCGATTATTGTGTTGGTGAGAATCGCGATTGGTCCTGGGCCAAAAGACATCAACGGCATCCCGTCGCACTACCCTATTGATGCGTTTGAGTTGTACTCTCAGGAGACGGTTCAGGATGTTCGATATATTTCATCTCACCAGAAGAACCGCGGATTTGAAATTGCCGCGCTCTTCCCTAAGGCAATCTTGGCGCCAATCTTCTTGTCATTTAGCCCGCTGAATCCGGAAAAAGAAATCACCAAGAGTGTGGAGTCTGGGCATGTGGTCTATAAGAAGGAAGTGACGTGGGATGATTTTGTCGAATTTCTTGGCACCCCAGTCACCCAAGACAGCGACACCATTGTAATGGAATGGAGCAATCTTGGTGCGCAAATGGACTTTATTGCGGATTTCTATACTAACGAATTTGAGAAGAACGGATTTACTACCAAGCGTCAGACTAGCGAGCCCGGAACGGTAAGAATTAGATTTAGTAAATCTGATGTCAGCGGAACACTGTACATGGAAGATTTTGACACCACTACGCGTGGGACAGATTTTGCAGTACTAACCGTAGACTTCCCACCAAAGGGCTTGGCAAAATAATATGTTAAAGAAGTTACTGGGCGGTCAGTCTAAGACCATTACAAGCGCAGCCATTATTTTGGCAGGTGCTTCTTTTTTGAGTCGGTTCATTGGAATTATTCGTGAACGAATCTTTGCTCACTACTTTGGTGCTGGTGACATTATGGACGCGTACGTTGCTGCGTTCCGTTTTCCAGATTTGGTATACATGTTGTTGGTAATGGGTGCGCTGTCTGCTGGATTTATCCCGGTGTTTGCGCATGTGTGGGAGAAAAGCAAAAAACAATCGTGGGAGCTGGTAAGCACAGTAATGAACTTGTTGGCCTTGGTGCTAGTTGGTGTTTCTATTGTCATGATTATTTTTGCGCCAGCGTTGGCTGAGTTGGTGGCACCTGGGTTTGGTCCAGAAAAAATGAAGCTCACCACCATGCTGATGCGAATCATGTTTATCAGCCCAATTATTTTGGGAATCAGCTCTGTGGTTAGTGGTGTGTTGCAAACACTGAAGTACTTCTTTATCTACGCCCTCACTCCAATCTTTTACAACATTGGAATCATTATTGGAGCAGCGTTTATTGCACCGCAGATTGGACCAAGTGGATTGGCTATTGGTGTGTTGCTTGGTGCGTTTTTGCACCTAGTAATTCAGTTGCCAATTTTGTGGAAGACCGGATTTACTTGGCGACCAGTGATGAATCTTAAGAGTAAGCACCTGCGTGAAATTGTCCGCCTAATGGTTCCGAGAATGCTTGGTCTTGGTGCAACACAGATCAACATTATTATCATGACCACTATTGCATCTACGATTGCAGCTGGATCTGTAGCAGTGTTCCACTTTGCAAACAATCTACAATCCTTCCCTATTGGAATCTTTGGTGTGTCATTTGCTATTGCCGCCTTCCCAACGTTTGTTGCACTGATCAACAAAGGTCATGTTGAAAAAATGGTTGAACACGTAAACGCGACCACACGACAAATTCTGTTTTTGATTGTGCCAATCACGGTGTTGTTTTTGCTGCTTCGTGCGCAGATCACTCGTGTGATTTTGGGAACTGGTCAGTTTGATTGGACCGCGACTATTGCAACTGGAGATGCGCTAGCCTTTTTTGCACTGTCATTGTTTGCACAATCATTGATCCCACTAGTGAACCGCGCGTTTTATGCAGTACACAACACCAAAACTCCGCTGTACGCTGGTGTTGTTGGAATTGTGATTAATATTATTGCCGCACTCTACCTTAAAGATATTTTGGGAATCTCCGGAATTGCTCTGGCGTTTTCTGTTGGTGCGGTTGTGCAGTTTGCCCTACTCTGGGTAGCACTTAGAATTGAACTTGGCTCACTGCATGAGCACAAGATCCTGCATTCGTTTTATAAAATTTCGTCAGCAGCTGTGGTAATGGCAGTGCTGGTACAGTTTGTAAAAACATGGATTGGTGAACTGATTGGAACACAAACCTTTGGTGCGGTGTTCACCCAAGGACTGGTGGCCGGACTGATTGGATTGGTTGTATACGGCGGAATCCTCTACATACTCAAGTCTCAAGAAATGCACACCTTCATTGAGGTGATTCGGAAAAAATTGTTTAAGCAAAAGCAAGTTGCTGTCGAACTTCCTGACACTAGCACTCACGCAGACTAATTAAAACACCCGCGCCAGTCATCCGTTGACCGTGCGGGCGTATCAGCAGGGCGCGCGTTATACAGCACCGCTGCCAAGCATCTCAGCCGGGATTCCCAGCGAAACGCCTTGACTTGTGAACTCCAAGGTGTATGTTCCCAGATTCAGGAACTCCGAAACCTCAAAGATCGTAATGGTTGCGATGACCGTCACGTCATGTGATGCGTGATCAAATCGCAAGTTGTTGATTCTGACCCGAACCGGGTCTTGATCTTCTTCAATTGCACACAGCAGTCTCCCGCTTTCCGGGTCCACTTGTGACGCAAGCGCCACGTACATGAAGAAGCTCTCTCCCTCAGCCGCGCCTTCCCACAGCCCAAGGCCGTCGGCAGACTCATCCACCGTAAGGTGCAGCTGGGACACTACGTCAATCACTTATCCTCCTTGATTCGTGTAGTTGGACTACGGAGCGAAGCGGTGGAGCAAGACCTCCGCCATTCGCGCCTCATCCAGGATTAACCCCTCCGGGATTCCCCGCTTGAACCGGTGGTCGCCCTTTTTCACCGGAACTTGGATCTGGCCAAACTCGTTGACCTGGAACGTGAACTCCTCAGAGGTCAGGACCTGTGCGAGATCTTCCTCCCCCTCGCCAAACACGAGGCGTCCGGTGATCCCCACAAACCCAGGCAGCGTCCACTCAACGCTCAGACGCTCCGGTTGGAACACCAGACGGATCACATCCAGCTGACTCTCATCAGCCGGCGCCGTCGGACGGTCTTCAATTTCCGGGAACCAGCCCAGAGCCCGAAGCTCCATTTCCGGCTTCTGCACCAACTGGTCCAACACCTGGGAAAGCCCCCAGATGTTTGCGTTGGAACCAATCAGCGCGGTGTAGTTGACGCACCACACAAAGTAGGTGGGTTTTTCATTCTCAGACACTTCTGCTCTCCTTCTTCTAGTCCTGGTCGCCCAGATACAGGGCGCATGCCTTGTGGAACACCTCTGGGTCTCGGACGACCCCCGGCGGAATTGCTCCGGACACAATTGAGCACTCGCCGTCCGGCTTGAACTCAAGATGCCCTTTCACAAACGCCGACATCACCTCCACCACAAAGTGAAAGCCCTCCGTGGCCAACGCTGCCGTGAACTGTTCTGTCAGCTCAGGCCGATCGCGCTTTGGATCCGCCTGGAGGTTGAACTCGCAGTGCACCACCATGTAGCCAGGATAGCCGTAGCAAAACATGACGGACACGACAGTCGCGTGAACCACCACCTCTTTGGGAGGCGATGGTTCGTCAGCCTCCCCAAAGACCAGAGTCACCTCATGCACCTCTGTGTTGCCGACGCATTTGTCAAGCTGGCTCACAGTGGTAGCATCCGGATTCCCAAGGAACCCGAACATGATTGCTCGCAATTCGTACATTACCCCTCCTACAGGGTGTAGTTGCCCGCGGAATTACGGGACACTGCATACTATCGTATTTACGAGGTTTCGTCAATCTCCCTTAATAGTTGCCAAAACCCCTAAAATTCCCTACACTAGCTCCACATGGCAACTCTAGAAAACATCAGAAACTTCAGCATTATTGCGCATATTGATCACGGTAAGTCCACATTGGCTGACCGTCTTCTTGAAGTTACTGGGACCATCTCAGAGCGAGAGATGAAGTCACAGCTGTTGGACCAAATGGATATTGAACAGGAGCGCGGAATCACCATTAAACTTCAGCCGGTTAGAATGGCACACAAGGGTCACACACTCAACCTGATTGACACCCCCGGACACGTAGACTTCACATATGAGGTTTCTCGGTCTTTGGCCGCGGTTGAAGGAACACTGCTTTTGGTGGACTGTACGCAAGGTGTTCAGGCGCAGACCTTGGCGAACCTGTACCTTGCCCTAGAGCAAGATCTTGAAATCATTCCAGTAGTGAACAAAGTTGATCTTCCAAACGCAGACGTAGAAAAAACCAAAGCAGAGATCATCAATCTGATTGGCTGCAAAGATGAAGACATCATTTTGGCCAGCGGAAAAACCGGAGAAGGAGTTCCAGAAATCTTGGATGCAATTATTGAGAGAATTCCCGCACCAGAAGGTTCGCCAGAAAAACCGCTGCGCGCGCTAATTTTTGATTCATATTTTGACGAGTACAAAGGTGTGGTTGCTTCAGTCCGCGTGATTGATGGTGAAGTTGCAAAAGGAACCGGCGCATACTACATGGGAACAAAAGGACAAGCCGGAGTTGTTGACGTGGGATACTTCACACCAAAGTTCACCTCATCAAAGCACATTGCCACCGGAGAAATTGGATTGATTGCGACCGGACTTAAAAACATTGCAGACTGTAAAGTTGGTGATACCATCACACTTGAGAAAAACAAGGACACTGTTGAGCAACTTGATGGATACAAAGAGATTAAGCCGATGGTGTTTGCCGGAATTTTCCCTAAAGAAGGAAATGACTACGGTGCATTGCGAGACGCAATGGAAAAACTGAGCTTGTCAGACTCGTCACTCCATTTTGAACCAGAGCATTCTAAAGCACTTGGGCACGGATTCCGTTGTGGATTCTTGGGATTGTTGCACTTGGAAATTGTTCAGGAGCGTTTGCGCCGTGAGCATAATTTGGAAATTACCGCGACCGTTCCATCTGTTGCATACCGCGTATTGAAATCTAGTGGTGAAACCATGACCGTAACCAGCCCACTAGACCTTCCAGATCCAACCCACATCAAAGAGATCAAAGAACCGTGGGTTAAGGTTGATATTGTGACCACACAAGAAACCATTGGTGGGATCATGACATTGGTTCAGGACAAGCGCGGTGAATACGTAAATACGGAGTACTTGAGTACCAATATTGGAACCAATCGTGTGATTTTGCACTACAACATCCCGCTCGCGTCGATCCTGGTAGACTTCTATGATAAACTAAAAACAATCAGCTCTGGATACGGCTCAATGAACTATGAGTTTAAAGAGCTTCGCGTGGCTGATGTTGTTCGTCTAAATATTTTGGTAGCTGAAGAACCAGTTGAGGCCCTTGCCACTATTGTGTGGCGAGATGAAGCCTTTAAAACTGGAAAAGCTATTGTGAAGCAGCTTAAGGAAACTCTCCCTCGACAAATGTTCGCTCTGAAAATTCAGGCAGCAATTGGAGGGAAAATCATTGCTGCGGAACGTCTTTCTGCAATGCGTAAAGATGTTACTGCCAAACTGTATGGTGGTGACGTGACACGTAAGCGTAAACTTCTTGAAAAACAAAAGAAGGGAAAGAAAAAAATGATGGCCATGGGGTCAGGAAAAGTCGATATCCCACCAGAGGCGTACATCGCTGTTTTGAAACGTTAAATTGTTTTATGAAAAAACGACATCAAAAGATTGTCCACACTATTTTTGCTATTTTCATGATTTTAGGGATGCTAATTTTCTTGATCCTGCCTCTACTTAATACTGGTGGCCACTCTGGATACGCATTTTAATGCGTATGGACAAGCAATGGATTGTTGCACAACCAGCTCCCCCATCTTTTTTTCAAACACATAGTTCTTTTCCGCGAGTTGTAGCGCAAATGCTATTTAACCGCGATCTTCATGATGAAGATGCGATTTTGAAATTCTTGTATCCAGATTATGCGCGCGATGTACATGATCCGTTTTTGTTTTCTGACATGCGCAAGGCCGTTGATAGAATTTTTACAGCCATTGAGAAAAAAGAACGCATTGTGATTCATGGAGATTATGACGCAGATGGTGTCAGTGGTTCTACAGTTCTTTGTACAACTTTGCGAGCCCTTGGTGCGGACGCTGGATATTTTATTCCGCATCGTGAGAAAGACGGGTACGGTTTGAACATCAACACAATTCAAAAACTCTCTGACGAAGGTGCGCAAATCATCATCACCACTGATTGTGGGATTAGTAATGTTGAAGAAGTTGCGCTCGCTAATGAGTGCGGGATTGATGTGATCATCACAGACCACCACCAAATTCCACCAGAACTTCCAGCTGCGTGCGCAATTCTCCACCCCAAAGTTGAGACTGAAGAATACCCAGATAAAACACTGTCTGGTGGTGCAGTTGCATTTAAGTTGTGTCAGGGGTTGTTGGCACATCACCGCGATTCTGGAAACGTGAATATTGATGGGATTTCTCATGAGGCTTTTGAGAAATGGCTTTTGGATATGGTGGCCATCTCTTCTGTAGCTGACATGGTTCCACTTACTGGCGAATCCCGCGCACTTACTCGTTTTGGATTGATGGTACTTGGCAAGACTCGTCGACTTGGTTTGCGAACACTGATGGAAAAGTCTTACATTTATTTTGACGGGCCAAAGAAAACTACTATTGATACTACAACCATTGGATTTAGAATTGCCCCGCGTATTAATGCAGTTGGACGTTTGGCAGATGCCACAGAAGCGCTGGACTTAATGATGACCAATGACGGTGAGATTGCGCGTGTGCTGGCAGATAAAATTCATGACTACAATTCTCAGCGCCAAAAAATTACTGAAGAACTTGGAAAACTCGCTCTAGAATATATTGAAGAACACCACAAAGAAGATGATCCAATTTTGTTTGTACGTGGAGATGGTTGGCCACCAGGTGTGGTTGGACTTATTGCCAGTAGAATCATGAACAAGAGAAACAAACCAGTGATTGTAGTTGGTGAAGCCAACGGTACTCTAGTTGGATCTGGCAGAAGCATTGATCAGTTTCATATTACTAATGCGCTTGGTGAAGCCAGTGATAGTTTGGCAAAGTTTGGTGGACACCCGCAGGCTTGTGGTTTTTCTTTGAAGAGCAAAGATCATTTTGATCAATTCACGCAAAAGATGACTGAAATTGCCGCACGTGAATTGGCAGATAAAGAGATTGTTCCAGAACTACATCTTGAGGCTAAGGCGCATTTGGATGAACTTACATTGGAGATGGCACATGAGATTGCGCGATTTGCACCATTTGGTGTTGGAAACCCAGAACCATTGTTTACCTCAAGCGGCATTATTGTGATTGACGTACAGACCATGGGAAAAGACGGAAGCCACATGCGATTGCTGGCTCGACAAGAAGATGGAAAACGCGTGAGAAAATTTATTGCGTTCCGCTGCCCAGAATGGATTGAACAAATCAAGAAAAATGATATTCTGGATGTAGTGTATGAGATTGGGATTAATGAGTGGAATGGACGGCAAGAACTCCAGCTGAAGTTGACTGACCTGAAGAAGGTTGGTACATATAGCTTTGAAACCAATGAACAAAAAACATCTTAAAATTGGACTTGGCATTATTATTGGTGCGCTACTCCTCTGGCTTATTGCCAAAGGTGTTTTTTGGACTAAAGATTATCTAGAGCGTCGTGCTGCGCAGCAGGCTCGGGAGCAAGCGATTAGTGAGGTATTGATGCGCCGTCAGGCAAATCTAGAAAACCCGGATCAGGATCCGTTTGGAGAAGACAATGTTACAAATGTTTTGCTAGTTGGAATTGATAAACGCGTTGGACAAACTGAAGGGCACTGCGACGCAATCCAGATGATCCAAATTGATCGTGAAGCAAATACTGTAGACATCACCGCCGTACCACGCGGAACCTACTCCCCACTTCCCTACGGAAAAGCCACAACATCAACAGATTATTATGTTTCAAAATCTTGTGAGCTTGGCGGGCTTGAATATGGAATTGCACAGATTGAAAAGATTGCTCGACAAGACGCAGACTATGTTGTGGTAGTTGGTTTTTCTGAAGCACTCGGATTGTTTAGAGCACTTAAACTTCCAACCACAGAAACATTACAATGGTTGCGCCATCGTCAGGGATATCAGATTGGTGAACCACAACGAGCGCGTAATCACTCTACGTTTATCAAAACCATGATGACTCGATACATTCCAACAGAGTTTAGTGGAACAGACCGAGTACTCCATCAAATTGCACACAAGACCGTCCAGACAGATTTGTCTTTTGCACAGACGCAAACAATTCTTGACGAACTTTCAGCAATGGATCTTGCAAACAATCCAGACACAATTAGCTTACACATGCGCCCGGCATATTCTGTGCAAGACATCCCATTTGATGAAAATGAAATTGGAGAGCATGTTAAGTCTCTTATCGAGCCTATCAAAGGCTGGATCCCAGAACACGCATACACTGGCACACAGCAAAGTGAGATTGAAGCGCAACTTGTGCAAACTATTCATGACAATCAGAATGATGCGGAGTTTGTAAGCTGGGCGTACGAAAATAATTTGTGGTTACAAATTGAAGCAGATCAGACTCGTGAAGAAACTCACTATCTTATTTTGCAAAAGTATGTGACAATGGTTGCATCCCCTGAAGACAAAGAGCAGTTAGTTGCAGATTACATTGTTGAGAAACAGCATTTGGATTTGCAAGAATGGGTTACCAAGGGAGAAGAATTTTTGCTAACGATTTTGTAGTATGAAGGTTACTATTTTTACTGATGGTGGGTCTCGTGGGAACCCTGGACCAGCCGCAACTGGTGTTGTGATTTATGATGAGGCTGGTGCAGAACTTGCGGCGTACGGAGAATATCTAGGAAAGCAAACTAACAACTTTGCGGAGTACAGTGCGATTATCTCAGCACTACAGAAAGCCGCAAAACTTGGCGCAACTGAAGCGGATTGCTATTTAGACTCTAAACTGATTGTAGAGCAGATGAATCGCAACTGGCGCGTAAAAGAACCAACCATCCAAAAACTGTTTGTCCAGGCATGGAATGCAGCACAGCAATTGAAGAAAGTGAGTTTTACGCATGTTCGCAGAGAAAAAAATACTGCCGCTGATGCGGAAGTAAACAAGGTGCTAGACGCACAAGTATAAAATTTCTATCTAGAAATCGTCGTGATCATCACGGCGCTTTCTTTTTTTACGCCCACTTCCGTCCTGGAAAAGAATCATTGCAACAATTGGCAAGATCAACCACAAGAACCGAGCCATGTCTGAGACAAACGCGCTTCTGGTGAATTCGGTAAGAACGTAATGAGACTGTGTTGGCAAAAATGACAATACAATACTGATCAGCAACCCAATGTGCAGAACACTATAAATCACTACCTGCGCAAACGAGCCTTTTTGCTTTACCCCAGACAGCGCCTCTGAAAGTGCGCTGCGAGACAACATAAAGAAAAAGAACACAAACAATCCAATAAAGATTGAGAACTTAAATCCAAACCCTTGGACATTAATTTGTGCTGAGAAGTCTCGCAAAAATGGTGTGTTCCCCACGATGGCCAACGCCATGTACAAACCAACCATAATTACGATAATGCGGTCGCGCCCAATTGAAAGTCCGTAGAGCAATGACGCAACTGCAAAAAAGATCCAAATGAAAAGATCCCATGTTGGTGCGGCCCAATTAATGGTGCCGGCAAGATTGTTCAGTTCACTGATTGCGCCCTCCATATCAATGCAAATAGTATAGCAAAAAAACAACGCAACGTGGAGTCATCATTGACCAAACTAACAAAAAATGGTTTGCTGGAATAAGCCATACGCCTCTGATACTCGTTTGTAAGGTGCAAACCATAGTTGAGGAAGGTTTAACCTCTGGCGGTAACTCGCTGGAAGGAAGGTGAATAATGAAAGGAAAAGCCAGCATGGGGCAAGGCACGCACGTGATGCGTACGCTCACGTACAGCCTGCCAAACATGAGCGCCGCACGTGCCAAATGGCTCGTCGAAAACTGGGACAAGGTCATGCTGGCCTCCCTCGGCATGAAATACTGCGACTTCCTCAACGTGGAGGGCATTTTTGGCACCCCCATCACCCTGGGAGTCAACCCCAAGGAACTGCTCATCAGACTGGCTGCTGGTGGCCACTTTGGCCGCAACGCAGAACCGGCAGAAGGTGCGCATGGCCTGCTCCAGATGCCTGGCGTGGTCAGCGGTGAGATCCCTGGCAGAAGCCATGCGGACGGCGCCACGCACTTCGAGGATCTGCTGTACGTGCAGTTCCCGGGCGGCAACAACATCCGGCAGCTGTACATGCAACTGCAGACCATCGGGTACCGCCTGGTCACCATCTGTGAGTACCTGCAGTTCATCAAGGCGTGGTCCACGAGCGACAAGTTCCCGGAGGGTCGTCTGGTCATCTTTGACCCGAAAGTCACTGACGGTGGCGACGTCGTGAAGCCTCTGATCAGTATGACCTCACCCAGAAAGATGGTCAGGCTGAGCTGGGCAGAGCCGGAAATGTCCACGTTCGATGCCCCCTGGCAGGACGTGCACACCCTGATCACTCGCGATCACTCCAACCCCACCAACAACTAACCCACCGCGGCCTCCCACCTTATGCCGCAACTAAAAACGCCCCGCTACCGCGAGGCGCTTTTCCTTTTATACAAAACGCTTAAACAAGCCCAAAGAACACAACACAAAACATTGAGAGAATAAACGAAATCAAAAGTCCCAATGCATATTGAGAACCTGCTGGATTTTTAATTTTATGTCTAACAATAACAACTGCCAAAATCAAGTTAAGTAGAACCAACAGACCACCAAACAACTCCATGGCGTTATTAAGTGCAACAGGAGTAAAGCCATACTTAATATATGACCAACGTCCAACCAAAGCATCAATAAAACTTCCAAACCACATGACAAGAATTCCATATCCCACTAAAGGCAAGTATGGAAAAGAAGCTTTCACACCCTTCTTTGCAGGTCCTTGTCTATCCTTTTGCCATCCAATCAGCGCTCCTAACGCAAAGTATTGAATAAACGCAATCCAACTCATCATCGCCTCAAACGCACCTTCTT
>CAYZOG010000005.1:0-1481 GCA_964480225.1 uncultured Gammaproteobacteria bacterium
ACCCAATAACTCAACAGTGCTAAAATCAATGGCAAGATAAAATCAAAAACATAATGCAAAGAATCCACTGGAACTCCTAGCGCATGCAACGGCGCAGTCACTACATAGTCTGGAATCCAAAACTGAAGAGGTTCGCCAGTTTTATGCTCTGCCAAATATGGATTAGACAATCGCGGATGCCCATCCACAATATCTTGTGCACGCGCACCATAGTACACATCATCTGCACCATGAATTGGCCACACTCCTTGATACGCATCACCCAACTCTGCAATCGCAAAAAACTGTGGCAGCAACGACACCAGCCCAATCACCAACGCTAACAAATACCCTCCCCAATGCTTCTTAATGTGTGCTGTCATGTTGTTTTGGTTTAGTTGCAAATACCACCATGTTGTCTCTGAGATTAACCGGGATTGCCAGTGTTCTTAACCAACCACGATCTGTTTTTACAGCCAGCCAGTTCCAGATTTTCAATCCCTGCCAACGATGTAATGTTTTAAAAATGTATGGCAATGAAAACTTCTTTGCGATTTTAGTTACCCAGACATCTGTAAATCCAACCTCCTCAAGTAGTGCGGTAACATTGTTTGGTGCAAAATAATGCAAATGTTCTGGCGGCACAATTGCGTTCCATCGCTTCCCAAGCGCACGCGCCCACCAACTTTTTGCATCAACGGTGTTGATCACCACAACCCCGTCTTCTTCTACCAAATCAAACACAGACTGCATAGTTTGCCGAGGATTGCGCACATGCTCCAACACATCCCACATGGTCACCACCGCATACTTCTGTGGGATCTCAAGCTCAGTTAAATCACCCAACCACATCTCGTGTCCTTTTTTCTTTCCAGCCTCAACTGCGTATTCAGCAATATCATTTCCTCCGGTCTTCAACCCACGCGCCGCCGCAATATCCAAAAAGAACCCAGTTGCAGCACCAACGTCAAACAAGGTTTTTCCAGAGGTTCGGGATTCAATAACATCCAAATATTTTTCAAACGTTGGGCGCATGCTTTCTTTGTCCTGATCATAATCTGCATACCCAAACACATCATCACCTTCTTCATGCTGAAAATACCCCGTTGAATACACTGCCGCAATCTCTTCCTCAGTTGGCAACGGCGATACAAAAAGCAGCGCACATGCTGTGCACTTTTGTAATTCATACCCGTGCACAGTTGCATACGGCGCAACGTCAGCACTGCGACACACGTGACATGTTACTTGTTCCATAAACGCTTCCACAACAATCGCAAGGGCGTTCTAATCCCTTCCAAAATAATTTGATTAGACAACTTTGACTCACCCTCTCTTCTTTCACCAAACGCAATTGGCACCTCAGTCACCGTCGCACCCTGCCGCCGTACACAGTGATTTTTAAACTCCATCTGATACGCGTATCCAGCAGATCCCAATTGATCAAACTGAACCTTCTTAGCCAAATCCCTACGCATTGCCACAAACCCAGCGGTCAGATC
>CAYZOG010000005.1:1581-2782 GCA_964480225.1 uncultured Gammaproteobacteria bacterium
AATCTCCGGAATAATCTGCCGAATATTTTCTCGCTCATTATAGGTTGGAATCACAATTACATCCTTCATACACTAGATTTTCTTGCAGATCTCCTGCGCAAGCAACTTCATACTGTGATGCGCAATCACATAGTCTCGCATCTGCGCTCCCATTGTATCACGAGCCTCCTGATCCATCTCACTCCACATTACAATCTGCTCAGCCAACGCACTCGCACCATCTCCGGTCACAACATGTTTTGCCATGTCTTCTGAAAGCAGCGGCGCAACTGATGTGTTTTGCACCACCACGGGCATTGCAACTGCCATCGCCTCAAAAATAGTTTTATCCATGCTCCCGGCCGGCGTTGTATTAATGTACACATCTTGGTTTTGCAACACCTGCGCAACTTCTTGGTTTGGAATTCCAGGGAAAAACTCTACAACATCTTCTAACCCTTCTGTCCGAACCTTCTCATGCAACCCTTCCACATACTGTCTATCCTCCGCTCGATCAACTGGATTTCCATAACATGAAAAATGCACATCCAAACCAGCATCGCGCAACTGTGCAACAGCATCAATCATCACATCAATACGCTTTACCGCAGACAAACGCCCAACCGCTACAATTCGCAAAACATCCTGCGCAAACGCACGAGAATCACTTGGCGCAAACAACTCTGTATCAACACCAACTGGCATTTGGTGCGCATGTGCAAACTGCGCAGTGAATGCAGAATCTGAAGTATAAAAAATAGTGTGCGCAATTCTAGCAGCAAGCCGCGCCATCCAATTTCCAAATTTGTGGTTGTACCACATTGCAACTCGCTTCCCAAGTAAGCGCCATAGCCAGCCCGCAACCACAACATACTCTTTGTTCATGTGCACAAACACCGCGTCATATTGCTTCCTGTATTTCCAGCTGTATTGCAGTGTTCGTAACACATAACGCAACTTAGACGCACGCACTTCCTTTCCTAAGCTTCTCACCTCAACATTTGCAGGCAAATTATGTTCACCAACAGAAAGCCCAACCGCAATAACAGATTCACATTGCGCAGCTAACTCAACAATGACTTGATGGAATGAACCCAACAAATCATCATTCTGATCAATTTTCTGTGTAAACACCAACAAGCGCATATTACTTCTTTGCCTTTTCCCAAGATTGCACATAGCGCGCAATAGTCTCTTGCATGTTTGGCAATGACAATGCCAT
>CAYZOG010000005.1:2882-13841 GCA_964480225.1 uncultured Gammaproteobacteria bacterium
AAGATTGCACATAGCGCGCAATAGTCTCTTGCATGTTTGGCAATGACAATGCCATGGCATGCGCCGCAGTACCTAACACTCTTCTACGCCCCACGTCTTGCAATGACTCAATTGCCTGTGACAACGCAACATCATCACCAACTGGAACCACAATTCCTTCTTGTCCGTCTCTAATCACTTCCCCAGCACACCCAACATCAGTCATCACCACCGGAAGACCATGGGACGCAGCTTCAATTGCAACCAACCCCCACCCTTCAGCATCTGACGCCAGTGCAAACACATCCGCGTTTTTGTATTCAAACTGCAACTGACTATATGAAAGCCGACCAACAAAGGTAACTTTATCCACAACTCCCAACTCTTTGGCCACTGTTTTTAACGAATCCAACTCCGGCCCATCACCAACTATTCGCAACGTCCAGTCAATATGCAGCAACGCACACGCACGCAACAACAGATCAAAACGTTTTACCGGAACCAAACGCCCAACACTTACAATCTGCAGCGCGCCATTGTTTACATATTCTTTTGGTGAGTGCTTTTCCAACTCTGTTGCAATTGGAACAATCACAAGCTTTGATGGCTCCACACCAAAATCTGCTTGCAGCTCCTGCGCCATTCTCCGACTTACCGTTCTTACCACTGACGCCCGAGACAACACCATCTTTGCCAACTGTTTTTTAAACCAACTCATTCTTTCCCATCCATGAACCTGCACCTCAACGCCAACTTTATACAACGCCCCAACTGCAACTGCGACCCAACCAACATAAAACGGATCTTGCGCAGAAATCACATCAACACCTTTTACCACAACGCGCTTAAGCTCACGCCGCATTGCCAAAAGCTGCAACACCTTGTTTCCACCTGCAGCACCAACAACCACTGCGTTTTCTGCAATCTCAGTTCTGGTTTGTTTTTTTGCAGGAACAATAACGGTGTACGCATCAACGTGTTGTGCATACACTCCAATCCTATCTGCCAAAGCAGATGTAGCATCAAGTGCTGAAGAGTCTGTTCCTACTACGCAAATTTTCATACGCGGTGAAATAATTTGTCATGATCTTCTCCAACTGCACTCCATCCTCTGCCAACATCAACCCCCTGGAGCGTTGTACTGTACTCGCTGTACACACCCTCATCTTGCAACTCCTGCAACGCCGCAGCAATAGATGCAACAGAAAGCGGATCAACATAACGCAACTCTGGAATCTGCATTGCAAACCCACAATGCTTTGTCACCACAACTGGCGTTCCAATTGCAACCGCCTCCATCACCACATTAGGACTCACCTCACTCACTGATGGCACAACCACAACCCATGACCGCGCAATTCTATGTTGCAACTGATCATGTGATTCTGCTGGCAACATAGTAATACGGTCTTCTGCATCGCGTTTCACAATATGTTCACGAACCTTCTGCTCCTCAGGCCCCTCGCCCACAATCTCCATCTTAAGCCCCGGAACCTGCAACACCGCATCAATTGTTGGAATTAAATTCTTCAATGGAATCAAACGACCTGCAAACAACACCGTGTTGTTTGGCGTCTCTCGCGGCGGCTGAAATTCTGGAAATGCGTTAGTGATCACAGATGTTTTTTCTGCTTGCAATCCAAAAACATTTTGATACAACTCCTGTTGCCACTGCGTTGAAAACACAACGTGATCTGCACGTCGCAACACACGCGTAAACCACGTTAGATATTTCTTTTCTTGCGCTGTTTTGGGTTGATCGTAATATTCAGTTAACGGCGCGGTTGTCCACCCACTGTTAAACGCTTTTTCCCACAAAAAATCTCCACCCAAACGAATCACCAACTTTGGCCCACCAAACTTTCGCGCCAAAGAACTAGGAATTCCAGAACTTACCAAATCCTGCGCATACACCACATCATATTGTTTTCTACGCTTCCAAATCTGCCAAAAGTACGCAAGATATTTCCTCCATGTTGGCCACTGCCTAGGAATCACAGTCACGCCGTTGTGCTCTTCTACAATCTCAACATCACCATATGTGATCACATCACAAACTACTTCATTTGTCTGATACCACAATCGCAACCTATGAGTGTAGGTTGCTGGCCCACCAATGTCTGGCGGATAAATTCCTGTGGCAATTAAGACTCGCATACTGTTGTAAATACCTTGTCCATGCGTTGCACAACTGAATCCCATGTAAACCGATCTACAACCATTGCTTTAGCTTGCGCAATCACAGAACTATTTTCCTCCACTGCCAAAGAAAGTGCAGTTGCTACACTTTGCGGATTAGAAGGCTTACACACAAAACCAGTCTTACCATGCTCTAGAAAATCCACAATTCCTCCAACACGAGTTCCCACTACTGGAATCCCAGCGGCCATTGCTTCTAAAAACACATTGCCCAACCCTTCACTAATTGACGGCCGAACAAACACATCACATGCCTGAAGCACTAACGGCAAAGAGTCGTACGGCTGCAGCCCCAAAAATCTCACTCGACTTTGCAGCCCCAGCTCCGCAACTTGTGATTCCAATTGATGACGCAACTCACCCTCACCAGCAATTACCAAACAAAATTCTTCTGGCAAATGTGTAAGCGCCGCAATACTATCTCCAACACCATTCTTACCAACCAACCGAGACACGGTAACCGCGATACGCGCATTATCATTAAACCCAAACTCCGCACGAGCGTGTGCTTTTTCCTCAGCAGAAAACACGTGCGCAAACTGTTCCACTGCCACACCATTTGGAATTACCACACTATGCTTCCCAGCAAATCCCATCTTCTGTGCCCAATCTTGCAAATAGGCACTAATTGCTTGCAATGCAGTAGCTCGCTCAAAAATCTTTCCAAACCGTCCACCGGTCATTCTTGCGCGCTTAGCAATATGCTCTGGGGTGTCGCCCTCCTGAACCGTAAGCAGCATTGGCACATCAGTCTTTGCCACAAATCGCTCTGCTGCCAACCCACCATAACTCGCCATAATTGCCCACGCACAATCAAACTTCTCTACAGCGTGCAGTTTACGCGCAACCTTCCACCCAAACAACGCCAACCACATCTTATCGAGCATCGGAATCCCCCAACCAACACGATGTACCTCAACATTTCCAATCTGCTCAACGCGCGGCAACGCAGAATCCATCTTTGCGGTAATACACACAAAATGATCGTCAGCTAAACGATCAGTAATTTCCTTGACTGCAATCTCTGCTCCACCAATGTGTGGCAGATATGCAGTTGAAAAAATGCACACACGCCTCATACCAAGGTTTTGAAATACTCAATAGTTTTTTGCATTCCCTCCTCAAATGAAACTTTTGGCTCCCAGCCCAACAATTCTTTTGCCTTTGTAATGTCTGGCCGTCGCTGCAATGGGTCATCTTCTGGAAGCGGCTTTTCAACAATTTTACTTTCAGAACCAGTCATTGCCAACACCGCATCAGCCAACTCTTTGATAGTTCTCTCCTGAGGATTTCCCAAATTCACTGGCCCAGTCACCTCATCACCAGAATTCATCAACGCGATAAACCCAGCAATCAAATCATCAACATAACAAAAACTTCTGGTTTGTGATCCATCACCATACATAGTCAGATCATCGCCACGCAACGCTTGCACAATAAAGTTTGACACCACACGTCCGTCACGCGGATCCATGTACGGACCATAGGTGTTAAAAATTCTCGCAACTTTGATCTTCTGCCCGCGAGTTCTGTGATAATCAAAACACAATGTCTCTGCCACGCGCTTTCCCTCGTCATAACATGCGCGCGGTCCAGTTGGATTTACCGCCCCGCGATACTCTTCTGTTTGTGGCGAAACTTCTGGATCCCCATACACCTCAGATGTAGACGCCTGAAAAATAGTCGCACCATGCGCCTGCGCCAACCCAAGCATGTGTAACATCCCAAGCACATTAGTCTCAACCGTTCTGATTGGCGACTTCTGATACTGCGGCGGAGATGCCGGACACGCCAAGTTGTAAATCTGATCCAACTTCTCACCTTCAATGTATAGCGGCTCAACAATGTCGTGCTCAATAAACCTAAAGTTATCACTGTGTGACAACACCTCAATATTGCTTGGCTGACCGGTCTGAAAATTGTCTACACCAATCACTTTTTCTCCTTGCGCCAGAAGGGCTTCACAGAGGTTTCGGCCCAAAAAACCAGCCGCTCCAGTAACCAAAATTGTTTTTGCCATAGACTATACGTTTTGCCTATTATAGCGTATAGTACACCACATAAAAGGCGAAAAGTAAAGCTAAAATGACGCAAAAAAAGCCGACAATTTGCATGGTGATTACGCAGGATCATTGGGGTGGTGCCCAGCGATATGTTTTTGATGTTGTGACCGGTCTTTCTAACGAATTCAACTGGGTTGTTGCCATTGGAGAAACCTCTTCTCACCCAGAATCGCTTAGCAGCAAACTCACCGTTGCTGGTGTCATCGTAGAGCCGCTCACCCATCTTAAACGCGCCATTTCACCTCGTCATGATCTTGCAGCCAGAAAAGAGCTTCTTGCCGTAGCCAAAGCACACAATGTGGACATCATGCATGCACACAGCTCTAAAGCAATGGCAATTGTGGCAAGTATTAGCAAAGAACTTCCGCACACCATGGCCACAATTCACGGCTGGGTAAGCACAGAGCGACTCTCAGCTCTACGGAAAGTCATGTACAGCACAATTGAGATGTTTGCCGCACAAAATCTGGACATGCTTATTACCCCTGATACTTTTAGCGAATCTATTGCTAAAGACCACAAAGCACGCGCAGTAACCACAATCCCGCATGGTATTGGTGCAATTGAGTTTTTCAGCCCAGAAGAGGCTCGGAAAGAGCTGGGATTGCCGGTTGAAGGCATTGTTTTTGGTGTGATCGCTAATTGGTACCCAACTAAAAACATTCCAATGTTGATTCGTGCATTTGCTGCGGCATTTCCTAATGAGTCAGACAAACATCTTGCGCTGATTGGTGACGGCCCAGAACGCGCAACAATTGAGCGCACAATCACAGAACTTGGTATTGCCAATCGTGTGCACACCCTTGGAACAGTTCCAAACGCATCACAATACTGCACCGCATTTACCGCTGGAGTTCTTCCTTCAACAAAAGAAGGATATCCCTATGTTTTGCTTGAGATGATGCAAGCCGGAATTCCAATTATTGCTAGTGATTTACCAGGAATTGCAGAAAGTTGTGCCAACTACTCTGGTGCAACACTTGTTACGCCAACACAAGAAGCACTTCAAAACGCGCTACAAAAAAACACGCAGACATCTTCTCAAACAAAAACACAGCCAACATTGTCGGCTATGCTTTTGCAAACTTCACGTGTGTATCAAGAGCTACTCAATAGCTAATCCTTGATACTTGTTAGCCAATTCTACTTCGCCAAATTCGATAAGCTTTGTAATGGCTAGCTGTAAAATATCACCTCGCACCTGATCAACATCTTCACCAAATTGATCAAAGGTTTTTGTTAGTACATCAATAGATTTTTCACGTTCTTCCATTCCGGCGTAAAAGATTCCCAGTCTAACATGTGATTCTGGAATCCCTGGATATGCATCAATAGCGGCCTGCAGCGCTTCTACACCAGCCTCCTGATCCTCTTTCAGGAGATAAAGTTGCCCCAAATCATACAACACCTGCTGACGTTGCGGAGACAACTCACGCGCGTCCTTCATAAACTTAATAGCTGTATCAAGACTCTGGCTATCATTAGTCATTAACGCCACCTGCTGATGCGCATTTGATGCCAACATCACACTTCTAATACGCATTGGCTGTTCTTCAACAATCCGCTCAATATCATCAATAATAATTGGGTATGTTCCTGCATACTGCCGTGCCAAAGACTCATTTCTAAAGTTGACCCAGCTAATAAAGTCCTTTGTCACCTCTCGTACAATATCCTCCTGATGCGGTGTGTACGTTTCTTTTGCATCAGCATAATGTGTAAGCGCACCAGCAACATCTTTGTGCATAAATGATCGCATCACTTCCAACCCTTGTTGATTGGCCTTTCTTGGCAAAAGGTTGTATCTCACCACACCAACACCAGCCACAATCACAATCAGCGCTGAAGCAATAATCTGTGTAGCTTTTGGCATTCTTGCAAATCCAGAAAATTCTTCCTGCTTTCCATATCCTAACGAATCAACTAACGCCAGCACCGTAAAGAAGTACAGATATGATGTTGTGTTCTCAAACACAAACAAGTTGTGAATGAAGTGCGCCACAATAAAGAATCTAATCCCCCACGCAAGCACCCACAAATCCTCATCTCGCTCAATCATTTTTTGTGTTGCAATCCACATGGCAATAAACAAAGCCAGATACGCAGCAACACCAACCACACCTTGAGTTGTTAGTGTATTAATCACAACATTGTGCGCGCTATCAAACCAAGTTTCAGACAAGCCAAATCGCAAAAACTCTGGGTTGTAATACTGATTAAACGCGTAGAAAAACGTGTTTGGACCCCAACCAAGCAATTTGTTGTCCTGCCACGCCTCAATACCAACTTGCCACGCCATGATACGAGTTCTTGCAGTTCCTTCTGTAAGCTGAACATCAGTAGCGCGTCGTAACAAATCACTTCCCTGCACAAATGAAGAATCTTTAAACCCAAACGCCAAACCGACCACAATCACACCAATTGCCAACACAGCACCTGCCGCCTTTCTTACGCGCGGTGCAACTCTAGAACTCAGCAACAGCGCGATAATCACTGCCAGAGACGCAATTGCCAAACCAAGCCATGTTCCTCTTGTTCTGGTAACCAACACCATTCCAAGAGAAAACAAACCAAACCCTAACCATGTATATTTAGCCCATCGCGCTTTTGCATACCACGCCAGCACCACAGCCACGATAGTAGTAAACATGGCATACCCACTCACATAAATTGTGTTCCCAAGTGTTGAGCGCACACGCAAACTTCCTTGGTTGATGAGATAAGTAGGTTCGATCATCTGAAAATACCCAATCGCAAACACTCCTGCCGCACTGATCACAACCCAGCTCAACAACCATTGCCACTGCTTCCATGTTGTAAACACCTGCCGAGCAATGAAAAACAGCGCCACATAGTGCGCAATGGTGTAAGACCCTAGCATTCGCTCATGATTGTCCCAAAGACTTCTAGTCACATCCACACTCACCATCATGCTTGCAAACATCGCTCCAATAAATGCAACCACAACCCACATCACTGGACTAGCTGCAAACGCAATCCGCTTCTCTTTCCAGTTTGCCATGACCCACATTGCAAACACCACAAGCAACAGAGTCATCAAGATTCTAAAAAAGATCACCTTAGGAACCACAAACGGGAAAATATAGCTACTTGGCGCCACAATCAGCGGCGTAATAAATGCCGCAGCAATACCCCAGCGCAACACAGTAAACAATGTTGAATTCTTCATACTATTCTAGCGATGATACAAATGCTTCCACATCTACAAAAAGAGTGGGATCAATTTCCAAAATTGAATATGCAGTTTCTTTTGCCTTCTCAACCTCCCCTACCAATGAGTACGCAACCGCAAGCCTTCTTCTCATTTCAATGTTTTTAGGCTCGGCAACACTAACAATCTTCTCATACAAGCGCACAATGTCATCAAACGCCTCCAGTGTCTGCAGCTGTGTAACCGCAGTATCATACTGCTCTAGAAGCGGCCGATACCCAAGATCAATTGCAGTGTTAAGTTCATCTACCGCCTGCGTAGGCTTGTTATCAACCAAAAGCGCAGTTCCGTAAAACCAATGCGGAATAGTAAACTTTGGAGACAGCTCCACTGCCTGTTGGGTGTACTTCACCGCCAATTCAGAATCCTGCAAGTGCACAGCCTTTTGGGCCAAAAGCAACAACGGCTCTTCTCTGTTTGGACTCAACTCATGTGCGTGCAAAAACAACTCCTCTGCGCGCTGCAATCCTTCTGCATCATCAAGCCCAACTGAAGTTTGGTAGTACCACTTTCCTAGGAACACTGCATTGTTATAGTTTGAATTTCCTGCAAACAGCTCTTCACCAAGCACTGCAATTTTTTCTCTGTCTTCAATCCAGATACTTCTCCATGACAATGGAATGTCTGTCACGCTTCTATTTGGCGAATCCACAAACACAAACCGCGCAGACGCTTCTGCAGGTTTTCTCCACCGCTCAAAATGATATGGCGTTTTGTAATCATACGCCGCAAAGAAATGATCTCTAGCACTTACCCAATCATTGATATACATGTACTGAATACCAAGATTGGTCTTATACGCTGAGATCGCCGGCGCAATAACACTTCTGTGCATTCCCCACACGCCCGCTACAACAAGCACTAACAACACAACAACACCAACTCCTTTAGCAGCTGGCTTTCCAGCAGGCTCTTTTTCTTCTCCACTTCTCCACAACAACCACGCCACCAAAAAACTATGCAAAAATAACGTGCTAATTGTTTCAAACAAAAACGCCAAATGAACTGCGTACCCTGCACCAACTGAAAACCACAGCACCATTTCAAAGCGCGTCATTTTATCTTGGCGATATAAACGATACACCATCATACCAACAGCGCTCCACAACAAAAGATAAACCAAGAACCCTAAGAAACCACTTGTGACCGCAACTTCTAAGAAAAAGTTGTGCGGCTTGTCTACAAACGTTTCTGTAAATGAGAGCATTGAAAGATCATTATCAAAATGCGCCGCAACAACCTCTCTATAGTTTTCAGGCCCCCATCCCAAAACTGGCTTATCCAGCGCACCATCAATAGCCATTCCCCAGTTAACAAAACGAGTTTGCAATGTCGCTGAGCTTGTCCACGCATTAATTGGACTAGAAACAATAGCTGGATGATTTCTAAACCCAACCAACACCGCCAATCCAATCACGCCCACAATCACCAACCCACGAATATATTTTTGAAATCGCTCTAACCCTCCATACAAACCAAACGCAGACATTCCAGCTGCCATTACCAAAAATCCCAACATCGCCCCTCTTGATCTTGCCCACACAAATGCCACCAATGTCGCAATCGCAAATAGCACAAGCAAAACCTTGCCCCACTTCACAGAAACCTTTTCCCAGAACACACCTAGAAGAAGCGCGACCAACAAACAATACCCCCCAAAGAAAATCGGGTTACCCAATGTACTTGCAACACGTCCAACCGCAAAGTTTGGAACAATATCTGGAACATACCGCTGAATCAGCGCAATCACAATCACAACACCACTTACTCCCAGCGCAAACCATCCATATCGCTTCCAATCCTCCCGCCTAATAATTCCACTGGAGTACACTGCCATCAATCCCACCATACCTAGCGTCATCAACACACCACTTCCTCTAGAAATATCACTCCAAAAACTGTGATGAGGGTTAACACTAAAAATCGCGGCCAGCACCTGCACCGCACAAAACACCAACATCACACCCCAAAACATATTCCACCGCGGCCGAGTCTCAGGCTCAAACATCCACACTCCAATCGCCGCAACAATACTACAAATAAGCAACGCCTGCCCTAACACCACCTTTGAAAACGTAAGCGGAAA
Organism: uncultured Gammaproteobacteria bacterium; assembly: GCA_964480225.1. Classification (GTDB taxonomy): domain Bacteria; phylum Patescibacteriota; class Patescibacteriia; order Magasanikbacterales; family JBBTQS01; genus CAYZOG01. The sequence goes on from CAYZOG010000005.1 coordinate 12,442, forward strand.
CAGCAACCACGGGACATACGCAAGCGGCACAAGCAACAAACCATACCCACACCATCTAACCACTGTTTTTAACATTGAAGTATTCATGAGATTATTCTGGTTTTTGTTCTAGAATAGCTGCCGAACTTTCCACATCACCAGCCAATCGATACACCAACGCCAACATGTCATATGTTTGCGGAACACCTGGGTGCAGCTCACGATATGACTGAAGCTGCTCAAGCGCTTGAGCGTACTCGGCATTATCCAAATAACTTTCTACCAATCCAAAATGCAGATACGCATGATCTGGCGCCGCTGCAAGCAACGCATTCCACCGCTGCCTAGCATCATTTCTTGTAACTGCAATTGTCATGTCAGACAAGCGCGTATCCAATTGCGCACTTCTCCACGCCGGCAAAAAGTGAGACACATCATTGCCACACTCTTCACCACCCTGAGACAACAACACACCAGCCTGCTCAAACACGTCATGCGGAATCACACTGTTCTCCAGCGCACTATACGCAAGCCAACGCGTTGTCTGCTGATCCCAAACCGCACAAGAATACGGCGCAAACTCACTACCCAACGCAGCCTCGGTCTTCTCAACCCATGTAAACCACTGCCGATTCTCAACCGCAGTCGCCGCTTGCTTTGCTGTACTTACCGCAGGAATCATAATCAACACCACAAACACCGTAATCACTCCAACCGCAGCAGTTCCATACCCAACCACCTTCTCCGGCCGAACCTTCTCATTACCAACCCCTCGCTCAGGCTGCGTTTGCATGTCCACAAAAATCACCCAACCAATCACTGTCCAAAAGACAAGCTCCACCAAGATATGCTCGATAGAAAAGAGACTGTAGACAGCATACCCAACCGCAGCTGCAATAATCATGGCCGCACTGTCATCATGCTCACTCTTGTGACGCTTCCACAACCTAAATGCAACCATAATCATGGCCACGTAGACCATCACATATGCCAGACCTAATACCACTCCACCTTCCACAAACCGACGAATAAACACGTTGTGCGGATCATCAATCACCGTATCACTTGGTGAAAGTGCAAAAATATCTGTATTAATATGTGCTGCCGCTGCGGTGGCATACCCACCAGGACCCCACCCAAACACTGGGTTATCTACAAACGCACTAGCACCTGCTCCCCAATGCAGCAACCGAGTCTGTGAAGTCAACGCAGTCGGACTAACCACAACCGCTCGCGGAAGTGCCCCGCCGATTGCTGGAATCTGCATCAGCGCATACACCACAATCAGCGCACCTACAACTGACAATTGATAGATCGCATTTTTCTTTTGCTTAGCATTCCCGGATCGCATTTTTCTATAGGCCAGCACCACACCTGTCACCACCACAGAAGCCACAAGCCCCAACATTGCCGCCCGAGAC
>CAYZOG010000005.1:13941-29458 GCA_964480225.1 uncultured Gammaproteobacteria bacterium
ATATCCAGCAAAGAAGCTAGAGTTACCAAACAATGATGCGTACGCTCCCTGCCCCACAACACCAGGAACTGGCAAACCAATCCGCGCAAGCACTTCTAGAACCACCAACAACACTCCAACACCTGATAACACCAACCACAACGTATTCCAATGTTTCTGCATGTGAAAGACCATCAACCCCACCACAGAAAACATCACAATCAACACACTAAACCAAATTCCTTCACTGCGCAGGAATGACCCCCACAGCGCATATCCAGAAAATCCATGAATCCCCCACACAAGCAAAAGCACAGCAAGAAAACCTGCCGCAGCTTGCACACTTGGGACTCTCATCCACCGAGTAATCAGGTCTCGATCCCCATGTTTGAGTATCAAACCACTAACTACTAACAGTGCGGTACTTGCCACCACACTCAACCCAATCGCCTTTGTTGTTACATAGCTCTCTCCTAATCCAGGAATAACCAAAAAAGGCAAAATGGCTATACCAAAAATGATCCACCAACGTATTGCTGTCATATGTATATATGCTAGCGCAAAACCCTATAAAACACAAAACCCCTTCCTTTCGGAAGGGGTTTTGCTGAAATGAAACCGCTAGGCGTTTTCAAATCGTACCGTACTAACTAGTAGGTAAGTGTCTTACCAAGGAATGGCAATCCTCCTACACCACTTGAAGTAGGGTTGATCTCGTAGACATCTGTCTGTCCATCTGACCATTGTACACCACTACCCTGATTTGAACCTGATGGGCTTGTCACCAATCCAACTGTCAATGAGTCGTTTGATGTAGCGTCAGATGTGTCCAAAGTCACGATAATTGTCATGTCCTGACCTGACTCGATAGTAGCATCGGTAAATGCTGACTCTTCGATATCAGAATCATCACCTGACATGCTCAAAGGAGCGTTGGTGTAGTCATCTACGTACTCAGTAGATACCAACTGGTTGGCAGCACTGATACTCTTCTTGTACACCTTCAAAGTACGATCACTTCCCACAGACTGTGAGATAGATGTGTTGATCTGCAAGTTAAGCAACTTCAATGTAATACTTTGTGTATTAGCATTTGCTGCGTTGCTCAATACCCACTTAGCAACTGTCTGATCGTCACCTGCTGATGATGCTCCTGATGGAGCGTCTGAAGCGTGTGCGATTGACAATACCGCCTTCAATGGTGAGAAGAATGTGTTTGTAGTCTGACCGTCTAGACCGTCATATGACAACCCTGAGATACCAGTAGTTGTTGTCAATGTTGTTCCAGAGTTCTTACCACGAGCCTCAATAGCGTCATTATCACTAGTGTCGAACCCTGAGAGTAGGACTACTGAGAATGTTGAGCTAGATAGGCTGTCTGGCTGTGTTGTGAAGTCAACAACTGCACGCAAAGTCTTGCTTGAGTTACGTGGAACGTTGTAGTTCAAGTTGCTGAATGTTGCATACGCTGTAGAGTCTGTAACTCCTGTAGCGTCTGAAGACGCAAGTGATGCAACAGCGCTTCCAACCATTGTGTCACCTTCCATCAAACGCACGTTACCAATAGCACTGGTAATTGCCTTTGTTGATTCAGCAACGAAGCTAACAGTGAACTTGTCAATTGTTAGATCTTCTGGTCGTGAAGCACTCAACTTCCATGCACCAACCTCAACATCTGAAGCACCCATAGCCACGTGGTGACCTGATGGAGCGTCTGATGAAGCAGCAGCTGTCAATGTTCCGTTTACAGCAATGAATACATTCTGCAATCCGGCGCTCATTGAAACTGTTCCGCTCTGGCTAGTGTTAGCTGTCTGATATGTAACACTTGATGGGTAGATAATACCGTCAGTGTCAGTACTGATAGCTGTTGATGTTGAGCTCTTTACGTCTGCAACAACGTCAACTACGTACTCTTCACTCTGATCAAGCTCAAGAGCTTCTGTCAATGTGAAGTCATATGTATCGCTTGCACCTGATGTCAATGTTCCCTTTACAGGAGCAATGTCAGCACCATTGTGCTGTAGACGCAAGTTCACAAATGCACCTGAAAGACCTCCAGTTACGTCAGCCTTCATTGTCATGTTTGTGATCTTTGATCCCTCACCAGCACCAGCCTTAACTACGAAAGAGCTAAGCTTTACGTTTTCAGCGTTAAGTACTGCTGTTGGGTTGGTTGATGAACCGTCAGCAATTGACAAGTTCTCTGCCAAAGTAGGTACTCCTGACTCAACGTTCAATGTTCGTCCGCTGATTGAAGCAGTTGAAATGAACTCAAGTGAAGACTTACCTTGTGCGTTGCTTGATCCAGCAACTAGGCTTGCGCTAAGTGTGTCACCGGTCGCAATGTTGTTTCCGGTTGTGTCAGCGTAAACAGATACAACTGAGGTCTCACCTGCCTTAACAACAAAGTTGTTTGAGAAAGTGAATGATCCCTGTGAAGAGTTGTCAGCAGTAAGGGTTGAAACTGTTGTTCCTACCTGATTACCGTCTAGACGTACTTTCACGTTCTTCATTACCTCATCTGCTCCTGATCCATTGAAGGTAACAGCAAGGCTGTCAACTTCCATGTCTTCTCCAGCAGCTGTAAGGTCAAATGCAGCAAACAATACGTTTGTTGCTCCATCTGGAACACTTAGGCTTGGTGACTCATCAGAAATCTGAAGTGTCAATGAACCTGTGTTAATTGTTGTATCAGCTGTTGTCTGTACCTGGTATGTTGTTGCATTGTTTGCAAGAACTGGTGCAAATACACCGTATTCCATTTCCCATACCAATACATCTTCTTCGTCCTGCACTGAGAACTTGAAGGTTCGGTTTGTTCCTCCAGCTACAACACCGTGTAGCTCAAGAACCTTAGACTGTCCTGAAGTGATCTTAAGACCTCCGTCTGCATGACCACTCATGTCAAACATCAATGTGTCATCACCAAGGTTCTCATAGGTAGCACCAAACTGCTCCCCAGCAACCTTAAGCTTAATGTCACGCAAGTCGTCAGTGTCAACACTTCCGATCTGTGTGAATGTGATGTTCTTTACCAACAAGTCCTGATCATTTGCATCAAGAGTGAACTTAGCAAGCTCTCGTGTGAGATCTGCGTCTGCGTCCATTGTTGTTGCTGATACAGGTGAAGTTGTGGTGATCTCTAGGTATCCAAGATCTGTTACAGAAGCAACAGTCATGTTGTTACCCATAGCTGTACCACTTACTGAACCATTACCTGAAAGTTCTGCTCCAGTAATCTTCACACCAATTGTCTTACCAACTGATGCTGCATTGTTGATGTCAGCCTTAACCCAAACGGTCTTAGTCTGACCTGATGAAACTGTGAACAATCCACCTGAATTCTTCCAAGTGATTGTTCCTTCAGAGATAGAACTTGTCTTTGCAAGTACCATGTCTCCGTCCATGAGGTACCACTCATCAACGTCCTCATCCTTTGAAACACCTAGGCGCTCAGCAGTAACTTCTGTAACAACAGCGTCTCCACCGTTAGCCTTGAAGTTAGCAGCAAGCATTCCAGCAAATCGCTGTCCGATTGAAGTTCCTGTTGTATCAACAATCACTGAATCAGATGCTGGTGTTTCTGAGCTGTTCAAGCTAATGCTTAGGCTCCCCCCTGAAACAGGTGTTCCTGGGTTAACTTCTGCACCAGTCTGAGCTGTGTCAGACACCTCGAACTCACCAAGATCGTCACCTGATGAAAGACCTGAAAGGTCTCCTGAAGCAACAAACTTAGTCATGAATCGGTTTCCTGCAAAGGCAGCATCGCTAACCATTCGCTTTTCACCATCTTCTACGTAGTAGTAGTTACCATCCATTTCTCCAACGTATCCAGTTGGGAAGTCCCCTGATTCAAGGTCGTCTCCAATTGTGTAGTTAGTGAAGAATGCATCTGCTACGTCACGAACCATTGATCCCCAGTTGTCACCCCAAAGTGCTTTCGCAACATCCTCTGAAGTTACCCAACGAAGAACTCCGCCTGGCTCAACAGCATATACCTTAGGATCTGTAGTGATCTTTACAAGGTATGTACCTGGGCGCATAACAGCGTTGTCTACAAGCGGAATAGCTGAAAGCTCTTCTGCTGTAACAGTTACAACACCGTCAAAATTTTCATACCAGCTCTCAAAAGCTGTCTGGTTTGGGAAAGTGTAACGACCACCATCCTGGTAGTAGTACACAGTTGTTAGATCTGCACGCTTGATCAAGTCTCCGTCTGTAAGGCTAGCTGCGTTAGCAGTTAGTGATCCAGCAATTGCTGAAAATCCTACTGACCAAAGAATTGTAGCTACAACTGCAAACCATGTAACTGCTGACTTTCCTCTTGCAATCACATTACTCATAGAGTAGTTATTTCCTTTCTTCGATTAAGAATGAAGCTGTGAACCCCCTATTTTGGGCCGACCTTTTCGTCTCACAGCGTTGAATATTTGGCACCTACTTGTGAATTATCACAAGAGATACACATGTACACCGGCGAACCGGCGCAACATCTATATCCCTTACTCAACCTCCTTCACATCACTCTCCTCCACTGTAAAGGTATCTGGTGCAAACACCTCAACCTCTTCCGGTGTAGTAGTAGACGTTTCAGGAACTACTTCTGTTTCAGTTTCACTTTGTGTTTCTGTATTTTCCACGATTTCCTTAGCAGCCTCTTCTACCTCAACAGCCCGAACCTTCACTTCCTGTGTAATCGGCGCAAGCTCTTGAACTCGCTTCACCACCTCAGTAAAGTCATCACCCTCAAGCAATTCCTTTGCTTCTTCTAGTGCTTCTTTTACCTCAGTTGTAGCTTCTTCAACTTCCTTACTTGAGTCAATCACTCGTGTCTGATCTACCTGCAACGTATCTGGTGCAGTTACCACAGTCTCCGCTGCATTCTTTGCATCCTCTTGCGCAGCGTCTACTGCTCGCTCAATACGCTCAATCTTTTTATCAATCACCTCTTTAACTTCTTCTTTGGAGATAACCTCTTCTCCACTTGCCAAGGTCTCTAGGTATACCTCTACAGTTTTCTTTTCTGTTTCAGCGTTTGCCTCAGCTGCTTCAGCAACAATCACCTTCACCTCTTCTGGAATCATGGTGTTGTTTGAAACAATTGCCTCATGAGTGTCATCCAAGATCTCCACAATCTTTTCTGAAGTCTCGTCAACAACTTTTGCCACATCAATTGCAGCTACCAAGTCAGCACCCTTCAACTCATCCAATGTCTGACTTACTTCTGCAATATCCTTTTTAAAGCGCTCAATGGTTTTATCAACATGCTCTGCCACATCTGCGTCTCCACTTTCTGCTGCTTCAGCCACAAGTGCCTGTGCTTCTTCTACTCGTCTTGAAAGATTTTCAGCCTTCACCTTAGTCTTAGCAGCTTCACCTTGTGTGATTCCCACAACAGTTTCTGTAGTTTTCTCAATTCCAAGTTTCACTGGGTACAACAACTCACCTGACTTACTGTCAAGTGATGCAAACGCTCCAGTGATCCACGTTCCAGTCGCAAGACCAAACACAGTCATGATCATTACTGCTGGCCGTACCACGCTATACACAGCACGACTTGGCACAACTACTGACATCGCCTCCCACACGTGTTCAAATGAGAATCGCCTGGTCTTGGTGTCAGCTACAGTGTTCTGCAATGTATCCAAAAGATGCTCTCTTGTTGAATGCACAAAATCCGCCCGCGGGTTGATGTTCCCGCGCACGTCTCCCAATGCGTGCAATTCATTTTTTAGCTCTTGTGGAGTCATGACTCTAGAATAAGTTTCTTTAGTGCGTTCATCGCTCTATGCGATGTCACACGAACATTTGTTTTTGTAGTACCGATAATTTCTGCCACCTCCGCTGTGCTCAACCCATCAATATATCTAAACAGCAGAACTTCTCTATATTCTTCCTTTAGGCGTCCAATCGCTTCCAGGACCTGCTCATGATCTTGCTTCACTTCCAGTTCTTTCACAAAGGCCTTCTCATCTGAGAGCAGCTTTTGTGCCACATGGTCATCAAGTCCATCTACTGCCACATCTTCTTTCCGAACCGTCCTCTTCCTATAGAGGTCGATCACCAGGTTTCTGGCAATGCGGTAGATCACCGCTCTAAAGCTTCTAATACCAGAATGCTCTGTCAGATAATGCCAGGCCTTGAGGAATGTATCAGCAGTAATGTCTTCAGCATCCTCGTGATTGCTCACCTTAAAGTACACAAACCGGTAGATCGGGGTAACATAGCGATCATACAGTTCTGCATACGCTTGCGGATCCTTTCTGGACTGCACCCGATACAGCAGATAATTTTCGCGAATTGTTTCTTTCATTTTACCGATCTACTAATTAAGACGGCTGAGTCGTAAAAACGTTACAGAGTATACCACCAAATGATAATAGTGTGCCTCTTTATATAGGGGGTATTTTGGATAGCCCTACCGGAGACAAACTCATTGATTATGTCTAGGCTAGTCTATACATTTAGCCTATTTTTTGATGTTTTACAGTCCAAACCGAACCAAGGTTTTGGATACACTATCCTACTAAAAATAGCCCAAAATGTCAACAAATTTGCTCTCCCCTAGTGTTGACACAAAACCCATCTCATGATGTACTCTAAATGAATACCCTACTCTATACAAAAGCATGTCAGACGAGCAAACAAATGAGATTGTCCGCGTATCAGTGTCAGAAGCTGCTCGTCTTTTTGGTGTTTCTCAGCAATCTATTAGAAGAGCGCTGAAAGCTAAAGAGATCACTTACATTGTGGTAGCAGGTCGCTACAAAATCAACTTTGAATCACTGGTAACTTGGAGTCAGCAAAAGACTCACAGAAAGAACCAACTCAACAAGACTGGAATCGGCCAATATGTCTCAAAATGGAAGATCAGAAACACCTTGTATAGCCCCAGCACCAAGACGCTTCCAAAGAAGAAATAAGCGCTTGCTCATGGTATACTACACCCATGTTCAAGAAAATCTTTCACAATCGATACTTCAATTGGTATCGACACGCTAAACAACTTTTTGTCTTTGATGTCATTCTTCTCCTTGGGATTGTAACCCTAGTTGGAGTTGGATTATTTTTGTATTTCTACGGTCTTCCAGTTACCAGAAAAGTTAATCTGACCGTAACTCCTGAAATCAATATTGCAAACTTTAGAAACGGAGAAAACCTTCCAATGCTTCTTAGTTATGAAAACACCAGTGAAGCATTGCTCAAGGATGTGAAGATCACATTGATTACTTCACCTGGATATACGCCGGAGGAAGGTTCGGTATTTAATAATGAGACCGCAGTAACCACACTTCCAGATTTAGCCCCTGGCGCAAACGGCACACTCACCTTTGATGGTACCCTGCTTAGCTCAGTTGACGCCAACGCAAGAATCATTACCCTACTCTCATACAAGCAAGAAACCAGATCAGTAAGAGAAGAAAAAACAGCATCATTTGTGCTCACCCCAGAACAGATCACCAAACCAGCACTGACCATCACCTCAGACGCTCGTGAGACCATTTACACTGAGCAAACCATTAAAGAAACGGTTGAGATCTGTAACCCAAGTGCAACGGCAACAATCCCAGCAGGAACACTTAACCTCCACCTTACCAATGGAGAATCTATTGAAAGCACCGCTTCACTGGCTCATTTTGATCCAACAGAATGTGAGACTGTGACCTTTACCTACACCGCAGAAAAGCCTGGAGATCTAACCCATACCTTGTGGTACAGCATTCTTCAAGAAGGCGCAGCAACAACCATTGCCAAGACTGAGCATCAGGCAGAAGTTAAAGACCTGAGACCGGAGATCACTATTGCTCCAGAATCATCAGTGCTTTCTCCAGGAGAAACTCAGACTTTGAATGTGGTATTGCGCAACCCACATGATGTGGCACTAGAAAACATCAACTTCACCATCCCAGCGGCTGGAGTTTTGACCAAAACCGTAAAAGCGTCACCAGCATCACACACAGAACTACTAACCCTAGCACCAGGACAAGAAGTTGCGTTCTCACTCCCAATCACTGCGGTTCGATCACCATTTACCCAAACACAAAACGATCAAACCACACTGCGATTGCAGCCAGAAATTACTCTCACCCACCAGGACCAAGAGCTCACCTACACAACTGATTCAGTGCAGTTCACCGTGCCAACTCAAGCATCACTTAGTGCAATTTCTCGCTATTTCTCTCCATATGGAGACCAGCTAGGCCGTGGTCCAATCCCACCAGTTGCTGGATTTGAAACTAAGTATTGGGTGTTTATCAACGTGAGCGCAGACTTTGGACCACTAGAAAACGTAACACTGACTGCCAACACAGCGCCTGGCGCACACTTCACCGGAAAGCAAAGCATGACCGCAGGATCACTTGATGCAAACAGCGCATCTACTAGAGTGTGGAATGCAGACCAAATTGATGCTAACCAGACCCACGGAATCTACTTAGAAGTTGGCATCACCCCAGGAAACACCCAAGTTGGATCAACACCAAATCTTCTCCAAAACATAACACTGGTTGGAATCGATCCACGATCCGCAACCAGTGTTACGCGTTCGCTAGGCCAGGTTTCAGCTGACCTGCGATATGATGATTTTGCCAAGGATTACGCTACTGAAGTCTTGGCTCCATAGGCTGGAGCTTCATCAGATAGCTCGTCATAGATATGCGCAAGCTTAAGCGCAAGACGATCCCAGGTGTACCGTGCAGCGATAATATCCTGCGCGGTTTTTCGTTCTGATTCTGTAAACTCAGCATCAAGTGCCAAGCGAATAATAGCGGTTTTCAGTCCAGAAACATCTCCAGTTCCAACAATCCATCGCTCGTCCTGGACAACCTCCAAGTGAGGTTCGATATCAGACACAAGAACAGGCGTTCCTTGTCCCATCAACTCAAGTACACTCATTGGCAATCCTTCAGCATGTGAAGCGTGAATCGCAAATCGCGCCTGACGCATCAATGCGTGCAATGTCATACCAGACTGACTTCCAGTAAACACAATGCTGTCGTCATTCTTGGCCATGGCGTGCAACTCCTGAACATACTCGTCAGTAAAGGCACCACCGCCAACAATTGCCAACTTCATTCCAGCAACTGCCTTAGCGTTTTCCTTACGAGCCTTCTGAAAGGCCTCAATCACTTCATGCATTCCTTTGTGCTTCACCAATCGTGACACCACAACAATGTACTGATTTGGCTCAAGATCAAATCCTGAGATCAACTCTGCATCAATGTCAGTGTTCACCGCAGTTGGGATAGTTGCACCATTTGGGAAGTACTGCGCACGCACACCATAGTTTTCCTTGATGTACTGATTGATCATGAACGAGCTTGCAAGCACCACATGACCAAACTTTGCAGCTGCGCGCTCACCAAGCTTCAACATCAGACGAGCAAACGCACCCCACTTGCCATGCTCTCGGTCAATAGACTGAAAGCTCACCACAACCTTCACACGAGGCGCAAACACACGCGGGATCCACGCAAGCAATGACGGACCAACACCGTGATAATGAATCACGTCAGTTCCAGTCACCAACGCATGGATAGTAGACGTAAACGTATGCACAATCGCATCCAAGTGCTTTGTGTGGATGGTTGGCGTCTTCACAATACGCATTCCCTTATAGGTCGGCTTTTTCATGGTTGTATACCACGCACGAGAATACACGGTAACCGCATACCCAAGGGCAGCCAAACGACCACCAAGCTCGTCCACAGAACGCTCAACACCACCAAAAATTGCCGGAGCACCTTTGGCACCAATCATTGCGATTTTTAGGCTATTTTTAGTCATGTTTTTCATAGGTTTATGCCTATTTAATAACGTCGTAATATAGCACAATTTTACGGTTTTGTCAATGTCTGAATGGCGCTTTTTGCCTTATTTTAAAGCAAAAAGCCATATTTTGGCTAAATATGGCTATATATACTTTGCTTATTTTAGGGACTACTGTTGCGCTGCTTTTTTGAGCGGTGCGGTTTCTGCTGGAATCTCCACTTTGGGGATAGAGTCCGCTGTTCCAATAGCAGCCTCTGGCAACTTAGCCTTGGTTTCATCCATAACACTTACTTCTGCCCTGATCACCACCCCGTCCTTAGCAAACCCTGGAATCGCCGGCCGCGTAATCACATCACCAACTTTTGCCCCTCTAGAATCCGGATGAAAACTCAAATTAGGCATCATCTCTGCGGTGATCTTGTCGCCTGGCCCTGGATACACCAGCTCAACACCTGTCTTCTTTAGAATCGCATCAATCCCCTTCCACAATACCTGCTGCTCTGGTGAATCCTGCTGACGTCTTCCGTTTGAATCAACAAGTGAAATAACATTCCCCAACACATCTGCCACACGGTGCACACCCACTGAACCACTCTCAACTTCTTGTTGAAATTCCTCAATCCAGTCCTTTCGCTCACTGGTATCAATCCATCGGCGCATATTTTTTCCTTCCGCATCTCTGTGATCCGGAATCCACATGTTCTCAGCTGCAACAAAAAAGTCGTGGATAGCCTCACCGTTGTATCCTTTCTTCTCTGGAGTCTTTACCTGCTCCAGTGGAACTCCTTCCACCACCTCATCACCCTCTTCACTCTCAACCACTTCACCAACTGGAATTCCATCTTCCGGAGTTCTCACCGCTTTCAAATCTGGACTACTTGTCCTTTCTGGTGGAGTAACCGCACCCTCCATAACATCTTCACCCGTTCTAACTGCACGCAAACGTCGTGGTGTTTCTACACTGGTTGGTGTTCCGCTTTGCACGGGAATGGCAACCTCTGTGTCAGCCGTAGCCAATACTGACGAATCTTCTTGAACCGGAATAGCAACTTCTGTGTCCGCTGTTGTAAAGGCCTCATGCCCTTCCTGCGCCGGAATATCCACCTCAGTATCCTCCTCTTGTACAGGCACCTCTTCTGTCTTAGCTTCCACACCAGGACTTGGAACTTCCTCTGTTTTTGCCTCATTAAACCCTGCATCCGGCCTTGGCAGCGTTTCAGTTTTAGCCTCATGAAAATCCAAATCTGGCTTTGGCAATGTCTCTGTTTTAGCTTCATGAAAGCCTAGCACCTCGTCATATTTTTCTGCCGCAACTTTATCTCTATACGCAATCAACTCTGCAGCCTCAGCATCAGTCATCTTACGCAACTCGCCAGTATCAATCTTCCTAATCTCACCCTTAGCAATCGACTCATTAAGATAGGCCATCAATTCTTTTTTCGAACCTTCCACCAAATCACTCCCCGCACGCGTCAAAACCCCAAGCTGCTCAGTTGCATCCACAAAATCAAAACGCTTCATTGCCCTACCAAACAACTCCCCAGCAAACTCAGCTGATGTTTCCTGTACACGCAACGCTTCTTTTGTGGTTCTATCAATTGAAACAATAGGAGCTACTTGCTCAACCTGCTCCCGCAAATCATTAATTTCATCTCTAAATTCCTGCGCCAATCGAGACTTAGCCCCAGGTGAATCAATAAACTCTGCAGCAACCTTTGGTGCCATTTCCACCTCTCTCACCAGCGCCGCCTTCATCTCACGCTTCTGGCGAGCATATTTCCTATCTTGCTGTTCTTCAAACGCCAACCACGCATTTTCTTTTTCCCATCGATTACCCACACCAAAGCTATCCAAAAACTTATCAAACCGACTGGCCGGCTTTGGCCCTTTTTCTTTTTTAGCAAACTTCTCTGCAATCCCCGCAAAATATTCCTTACTCTTTTCTACAACAAAATCTCCTGGTGATTTTTCCTGAGCTCTAATCTGCGCATGGAATTGCAACTCATCCTCAGTAAAATTCTCGCTATCAGGATCAAGGTTTTCTGTAATTGGCGAAATCTCTGTTTTAGGAATCACTCCATCTGGAATCTCTGCCACAGCTGTCTTAGGAATCACATCAACTTCTGGTGCTGGCGCAACCTGCGTCTTCCCATCATGCACATCTGGCCTTGGCAATGTCTGTGTTTTAGCCTCATGAAAATCCACATCCGGCTTAGGAAGTGTTTGTGTCTTCAACTCATGGAAAGCGGCATCAGGCCGTTCTTTAGGCTTAAGTATTCTTGCCATACTAATGATGATCTTCAGTAATACGAGCTCGCAAATCCTCTGCCTTTTTCAAATCCTCGCTCTTAATCATTTTCTCTACAAGCGAATTTTTCTTGCGCAAAATCTCTTTCATTCTTTCCTGATACTCCTCAAACTCAGCCTCTTTTGCAAGCACGCGATCTTTAACCTGTTGTAGTGAATCGTCTGCCATATATTTTATTCTACCACACTAAAGGTAAAGACCTGCTCACTCAGTACCACAATCTCATCCTTACCATCACCATCTACATCATCTGCAGCAACATGCACTCCACTTTTATCAGCTTTTGAAAATGCATAAAATGGCGAACTCACTGTTTTCCCAGCACTGGTAAATACTTTAATTTCCGGCCCAACCCCTGGCCCAGGACCGGTCACAATCTCAATTACTCCATCACCATTAATGTCCGCTGCTGCCACACGAACCCCGCCACGCATTCCAGGATCATACGGGAAAAATCCAGGAGACAACAATCGTCCGCCAGAAGAATAAATCTGCACATGCGGCCCGCCACCAACACCAGCACCCACAATGATTTCATTTTGTCCGTTTCCATCAGTGTCACCAAGCGCCACATTCACCCCACCTCTAAACTTAGGATGAAACGCAAAGAATCCACCGCTCAGCAGCCGACCAGATGAAGAAAACGTTCTCACATGCGGTCCACCACCATTACGAGTTCCGGTCACAATTTCTTTTTCTTTTCCACCAGTCACATCACCAACCGCAATAGTCACACCGCCTTTATAGGTTTCTGCATACGGCGCAAACCGTGCCACCTGCGCACCACTGGAGTTATACACCGTCACAAATGTACTATCTGCAACAATCTTCTCACGCGCCCCGTCTCCATCCAAATCATCTAACAACACCTGATTTCCACCTTTAACCGTTGCGTCGTAAGCAAAGAAACCATTTCTTTTCACAACACCTGAAGAATCAAACACACGGGCAAACGCTCCGTTATCAAACGCACTCCCAAAAAATTGCTCACTGCGGCGCAACAGAATTCGGCCATCACGTGCTGGAACGGTCACCACATTTACAATTCTTCCAGAATTAGCCTGCGTGTCCTGAGTTCCACTAATATGCTCAAACTCACCGTCAAGAGAAACGGTTTTGCTTGTGTTTAACGAATTCACCACCACAGTTCCATGCTCAAAATCTCGTCGCCAAACACCTTCACTATCTAGTGGAGACGCAGTTTTCACATCAACACGATATGGTTCATTTTTTGCCACACCCAAAAACGCTTCATATTCGTCATACCACCACAATGACACGTGGTTAGCATCACCATCATCAAATGAGTAAAACCCATCACCCATGAGCGCACTGGTCAATCCAAATCTAAACGCGCGATAATCTGTTGGGTTTGGAATGTTGTTAGTATTGCTATTAACAATTGAAGTGGTTGGCTTTTGCCCGGTCTTTTCAAAATTTCTGTATTGCTGCAATGTAAATCGCCACCCATTTTTTGGGAAGTTTTCATACATCACACCATTCAACCGCGTAAATCCAGAATCTCCATTTCCAATCAATAAAATGTGATTTCCTGCATGCTGTCGAGTCAATGAAAACAATCTATCCATCCCCGCTCGCCACGCTGCATTAATTTGCCCAGCACTATCCCGAGTCCCATCGCCATTAATATCTACATCCTCACCTGAAAAATACGTAATTCTTTCCCAAGAGTTGTCATAAAATACACCATCCCAATATCCAGTTCCCAAAATATCGTTTGCCACGTGCTTGGCTAGATATTCAAAATAGCGCTCGCCAGAATTCACTGGCGCCTCAGTAGACACGTTCAACAAATCCATTCCTGGCCACCATGACAACTTGTTTCCAGATCCATTTTTCAAATACCAACTATCTGGAATTCTGCTCCATCGCTTATGACGCAACGGAGAGATCTGCGCCAAACTTCCACCATCCTGCCTAATATCCTGACTCGTAACATACGCCAAAATAATAATGTCTGGATTCAATTGCCTAATCAACTGCAATGATTCTGGATTGCGCTCCTGAACCTCTGCGTCCAACACCAACAAATCCCATTGCGCCAACTCTTTTGCTTCTTCTTTGCTCACCGTCCACTGCAAAAAGTAGTTTGCCCGCTTTGGAAACGTCTGCTGAACCGTCACCGCGTAAAACTTTGGAATAAACGCAATAAGCCCAAGCAAAATCAAGCCTGGAACAAAAAATCGTCTAACCAGACTAAAATATCGCTGCTTTGTGTCTTTAAGACGCAACTTGCTCATATACCTTCATCAAGCGCTCATAATGCACTTCTGAACTATGCTTAGAAACTACAAACTCTCGCGCTGCCAAACCAATTGCTGTGCTTTGTTTTGTTGGCAATTCCATTGCTTGACCTAACACCTTTACCAAAGACTCAACATTGCGCGGAGTAAACAAAAACCCTGTCACACCATGTTTAATCTGCTCTGGAATTCCACCAATGTTACTTGCCACCACAACCGTTCCCATACTCATCGCTTCAAGCACAGAAAACGGATAGTTTTCAAACCACTCAGATGGCACTACTGCCACACGCGCTTGACCAATCAACTCTTTCACTTCAGCCTTTCCTAGGAATCCCAAAAACTCCACATTATTTAACCCTTTCTGCTTTGCAAAACGCTTTAATGCAGATTCTTCTGGTCCGCTCCCCGCAATCTTAAACACTGTGTCAGACATCCTAACCGCAGCCGCCAACAATGTTTTCAATCCTTTTTCATGAGACAACCGCCCAGCATATGCCACATATCCTCCATCTTTTGTGGTGTATGCAAATGTTTTGGCATCTACCACATATGGCAAATGCACAAACTTGTCTTTTGGCCACCCCGCAGCAACACAAAACTTTTGCATAAACTTACTTGGCGCCAAAAACTTGTCTACTGCTTTGTATGATCCTTTTAGCGAATGAAACAACCGCTCCATGCTTTCTAACGTTTTCTCTGCAATGGTTCGCTTTCTAACAAGTGTGTAATCTGCATTTACCAATTTATAATCATGTAGCGTCATCACCATTGGAATCTTATGCGCCTTAAGCACACCTAAAATTGACGGCGTAAGATGATGATACACATTGTGCACATGTGCCACATCAAATGGCCCGTGTTTTGCAATCAACTTTTCTAGTTTTTGCACAGCTGTTTTGTTGTGCACAAACTTCACCGCTTTCTTCAATGCATTTTTTGTACTTCTAAAACTAATTTCTGGCGCAAAAAATGAACTGTACTTTGTCTTGAGATTTTTCTTGTGCTTCATGCTAAACGGCACTACCTCATGACCGTTTTTAGTGAGCAACTCATTCACATCCAAAAAGTAGGTGCTTGCACCATCTCTTCTAAAATAATGCTTGTGAATAGCTAAGATTTTCATCGTCGCAACAATTGCTGATACAGCGCTTCATACTGCGCAATCATTTGTTTTACATCACAAAATTGC
>CAYZOG010000006.1:0-1757 GCA_964480225.1 uncultured Gammaproteobacteria bacterium
GAAGCTTGCGGATTTGGGAATTGAATTGAAAGAAATTCATGAGCGTTTGCGTGAGATCTTGATTGAGTTTAAGGCAAACCTGATGAAGGAGGAGTCTCAGGCGGCGATGGAGAAAACTCGGCAGGATACAGAGCATAAATTGAGTTTGAAATCTTAACTTAACTCTATGGAGGAGCAAATGAACACAGAGCAGCCAAATCAGACGCTGCCACAATTTCAGCAAAAGAGCCCGCTGTTTTATGTGATTACATTTTTTGGGCTTGGGTTTATTGTTGGATTTGGGATTGCGTTGTTCTTCCCGTTGCTTGGACCGGCTGAAGTTGAAGAAACAGTGTATCCAGATCATGATCCAGTAAACAGGGTGGAGGAAGTGGTAACTTCAACTGAAGATGTTGTGGAGGTGGAGAAGGAAGTTGTAGTTGCTGAAGAAGGAATGTTCACGCTTGATGGTAGAGAGTATCCAATTTTGCGTGTGATTGGATTTGAAGACGGGGGAGATGCTTCATTGGTTCACTTGTGTGATTACGAATCAAACCTCACCAAGGGGTTGTTTTGGAACAAAAGAACGTATTGTTTTGGGGAGAACCTTCTTGTATACACATCTGCCAACAAGACATGGGTAGTTGATAGAAGAGAGGTTGTAGAGACTAGCGACGCGTTGTTGCTTTTGAGTGCTGCTGAACGAATGCAGACCAAAGGTGATGTAACTGGACCAAAGTTGGTTGTTGTGTATGAGCCAACTGATTGTGACTTTTCTCAGTCTCACATCTGTATGGAGCTTCCAAACACAGCTCGTATTTACGACATTGCTTCTGAAAAGCCAGAACGCGAGTTTACGCCATCTGTGTTCTTTAGTTCTCAGTACGCAAAGTTTTCACCAAACATGGAGAAGTACGTGATGCCAACATTTTGCATGGAAGGATGTCCTAACTATGCCGCAGATGCGCAGAATGTTGTAACAGGAGGAAAGATCAAGATTCTAGAAGATATTGATCTGACCTTTGACCAGGATAAATTCCTTGCGGAAGAAAGCTACTGGGGAGGAAATGATTTGTTTGTCGCAGTTGTGCAAACTGAGGATGGAAAGTTGATAGAGCGAGATATTGAGTTATAAAAGTTGAGTTCTGGGGCCGCGCGAAAGCGCGGCCCTTTTGTTGCAATTTACCCCTAAAACCGCTATCGTAGCTCTAGATATGGATGTATCAATTATTACGGTTGGCTGGAATAGCGAGCAATTCCTCAAGGAGCAGCTCAGATCAGTGTTTTCCTCAAGTCGAGATGTCAGTCTTGAGGTTTTTGTGGTTGATAACAATTCGTCAGATGATACGGTGAAAATGGTTTCTGCCGAATTTCCTGATGTCCACGTCATTGCCAATGATGCAAACTTGGGATTTGCAAAGGCAAACAATCAGGCAATCAAGAATGCAAAAGGACGATACGTGTTGTTGCTTAATCCAGACATGCGCGTGGAGCACAGCACCATCAGTAACATGGTGAAATTTATGGACGCGCATCCTGAAGCGGGAGTTGGTGGATGTCATTTGGTAGATCAAAACGGAGAAACGTTGCCGCATGTGAGAAAGTTTCCAACGGCTTGGGATCAGTCACTCATCATGTTGAAAGTTCCGCATTTGATTCCATCAGTGCTGAATTCATATCTGATGAAAGATTTTGATTACACCAAAGAAGCGGAAGTGGACTCTATCCGTGGATCGTTTTTCATGATTCGGAAAGAGGTGATTGAAAAGTTGGGTGGA
>CAYZOG010000006.1:1857-26180 GCA_964480225.1 uncultured Gammaproteobacteria bacterium
TATCCGTGGATCGTTTTTCATGATTCGGAAAGAGGTGATTGAAAAGTTGGGTGGATTGGACGAGCGATATTTTATTTGGTTTGAAGAAGTGGATTATTGTAAGCAGGTATGGGAAGCAGGATGGAAAGTGATGTACACACCAGCTGCGCGATGCGTGGATTATGTTGGAAGAAGTTTTTCACTGGTGTCTGGATTGAAGAAACAAAAATATTTCACAGACAGCATGCTGAAGTATTTTAAAAAGTGGCACAAAGGCTCTGCATGGATTATTGCATTGCTGCGGCCAAAAGCGTTGGCTATGGCATGGTTTGCAGAGAAGGTTCGTAAAAAATAGTATGGCAAAATTGACGATCAATTTGGTGACATGGAACGGAGCAAAGTATATTCCGTATTTGTTTGATTCTTTACGAAAGCAAGCGTTCCAGGATTTTGAGGTTCAGGTTTTGGATAACGGCTCAACAGATGGAACGCGTGAGGTGATTAACACAGAAATTGAAAAGTCTCAGTTTGAGGTGCATACCATTGCACGGGAGACTAACACCGGGTTTGTTGGCGGGCACAATCAGTTGTTTAGAAAAACACAGTCAGAATATGTGTTGCTGTGTAATCAGGATATGTATTTGCAACCTGATTATTGTGAGCGGCTGGTACAGGCGCTTGATGTGCGGCCAAAAGCTGGTTCTGTGTCTGGGCGATTGATGAAGTGGGAGTTTGCTGGTTTGGCAGATTCTCCAGGTGCACTTGAGAGAAGTTTTACCCAATACATTGATACGCTTGGTTTACGAATCTTCCGCTCACGACGAGTGGTAGATTGGTATGCTGGAGGACGTTGGCCAGATTTGGAGTCTCGTATTACTGCGCAAGGGCAGTTGATTGAAGTGTTTGGTGTGTCTGGTGCATTGCCAATATACAGAATGAGTGCGTTGAATGCAGTTGCGTTTGAAGGTGATGTATTTGATCCAACATACTTTGCATACAAAGAAGATGTGGACTTGGCGTGGCGTTTAAGAATTAATGGATGGACAGCGCACACAGACACTGCAGCTGTGGCACATCATGATAGATCTGCAGCAGAAGGTGGAATGGGAGACACAGATGCGGCAAAGAATAGAAAGAATAAATCTGCAATTGCTAATTATCATTCATACAAAAATCACATTGCAACAGTGTTGAAGAATGTGTATTGGTCAAACTATTTGAAGGACTGGCCATGGATTGAGTGGTATGAGATCAAGAAGTTTGGCTATCTCATGTTGTTTGATTTTAAAACATGGAAAGGGTTTTGGAGTTTGATGTTGCAGTGGCCGGCGTTGCGGCACAAGAGAAGTTTCGTGAAAACAATTAGGAAAGTGAAGGCAAAGGAAATCAGAGTATGGTGGACACAAAAGCAAAAGTAGATTTGGCCATCATCATGGTGAACTACAACATGCGGGATGATATCCTTGCGTGTTTGCAGACTTTGAAACAAGACATTGCGCAAACCAATCTCAACATTAAGGTTGTGGTTGTTGATAATGGTTCTACTGATAATTTGGGGCGCGTGTTGACGAACCAATATCCAGAAGTGTTGTTTGTTCCAACTGGCGAGAATCTTGGGTATGGAAAAGGGAACAATGTTGGGTTTGCGTCAGTTGATGCAACGTACTATTTGGTGTTGAACCCAGACACTAAGATGGTGCAGCCTAAGACTCTGGAGCGAATGTACAACTGGATGGAGAAGAATGATCAGGTGGGGATGTTTGGGCCAAAGTTGTATTACCCGGACGGAACATTGCAGTTGAGTTGTTTTAGATTTCCAAAGTTTTTGGACAAGCCAATGCGTCAGTTGAAGTTGGAATGGATTGAGTCTGTGCGCAAGCGGATTGATTTTTTCATGATGAAAGATTTTGATCATCAGACGGCGCGGCCGGTAGACTGGTTAATGGGGAGCGCGTTGTTTATCAGAAAAACCACACTGGATGAGGTTGGTGGGTTTGATGACAACTTCTTCATGTACTTTGAGGACTGTGATCTAGCGCGACGGTTTTGGCAGCATCATTGGCCAGTATATTATGTTCCAGAAATTGTTATTGAGCATGTGCATCAGCGTGCGACTACAAAGTCTGGTGGTGTGATTAGGTCATTGTTCACCAGTCGACTGGCTAGAGAGCATATGAAGAGTTGGTTGTATTACTATAAAAAATGGCGAGGACAACATCCTAAGCCAGGAAGTTTGATGTAAATATGAGACCGAGAATTGCCGTCATCTATTTGTCGTTTCATTGTGAGCCATACATGCCTATGGTGCTTCCTGCTATGGAGGCAATCACATATCCAAAAGATCGGATTGAGTTTGTGATTGTGGACAATCCACATCCTAAGCATGGTTCGTCAGTAGAATTTTTGGAGCGGGAAGTCATGCCAAAGTCTGAGCAGACTCTACCAAAAGTGACTATCATTTCGAATGAAACTAACCTTGGGTTTGCAGAAGGAAACAATGTTGGTGTTGATTACGCAATTGCGCAGAAGTTTGATTATGTTTTCTTTTTGAACAATGACGCATACCCAGAGCCAGACGCGTTTGAAAAACTTGTAGACGCGTTTGAAGAAGATCCAACTATTGGAATTGCACAATCGTTTTTGCTGTTGCATAAAGATCCGCATGCAATTAACACCGCAGGAAACGCAATTCACTTTTTGGGATTTGGGTACGGCCTAGATTATAAACTAGATGAACGAAATCAAAGTTACCCAGCAGTTGGTGATGTTGGATATGCAAGTGGTGCGGCATTTATGATTCCAGTTCCACTTCTTGAAAAGATTGGCGGGTGGCATGATGGATTTTATTTGTATCATGAGGACATGGAATTTTCTTTGCGCGCGAGAATGCTAGAGAATAAGCGCGTGGTCATGGTGAGAGATAGTCGTGTGCATCATGATTATGATTTCTTGAGAAGCATCACCAAATACTACTGGATGGAGCGCAACCGATTTGCAACATGGTTGATGTACATGAAATGGAAAACGTTGTTGATCTTGTTCCCAGGATGGTTGCTTATGGAGTTTGCGCATTTAGTATTTTCTTTGATGCGCGGATGGAACAAAGAAAAGTGGCGAGTGTACTGGTATTGGCTTCAACCTAAGAACTGGAAGTATTGGTTGGGCGAGCGAAAAAAGATTCAGAAGGCTCGGCAAATTACGGACAAAGAATTGATGAAAAACTTTGTTGGGAAGATTATGTTCCAAGAAGATGCGGTGGAAAGTCCTTTGCTGAAGTACATTGGAAACCCAATTTTTAATACCTATTGGACAATTGCCAGGAAGGTGATTTTCTGGTAGGGTGGCGTATATGAAAGCTTTGCTAACTGGTGGTGGGCGCGCGACTCGGCTTCGTCCAATCACAGAGACAATTAACAAGCACCTGATTCCATTGGCAAACAAGCCAATGATTGTTCATGCTATTGAAAAGGTGAAGGCGGCCGGGATCACTGACATTATCATCAATACAAACCCTGGCGAATCTGCTCTGGAGGATTATTTGGGAGATGGATCAGATTACGGTGTGAAGTTGACCTATTGTGAGCAGAAGGGCGGTCCGCTTGGTTTGGCGCATGTGCCAACGTGTGCTCGTGAATTGCTTGAGGGTGAGCCATTTTTGTTCTATTTGAGTGACAACATTATCTTGGGTGAGATTAATCACTTTGTGGATAAGTTTGTAAATGAAAAACACAACGCCATGTTGGCATTTGCCAAGGTAAAAGATCCGCAGCGATTTGGTGTGCCAGAGTTTGATGCAAGCGGAAAGTTGATTGGCATGGCAGAGAAGCCGGAGAATCCGCAGAGTGATTTTGCCATCACTGGTATCTACATGTTTGATGGAGATTACTTTAAGGCGTTTGATACATTGGAGCCAAGTGCGCGTGGTGAGTATGAGATTACTGGTGTGCAGTCTTGGTATTTGAATCAAGGAAAGTCTGTTGGCTGGGAAGAGATCACTGGCTGGTGGAAAGATACTGGAAAGGCAGAGGACTTGCTTGAAGGAAATCAGTTGCTGTTGCATGAGTTGACTCGTGATGAAGTATTTAACCACGCAAAGATTGGTGACCGAGTTTCTATTCAAGGACGAGTACAGATTGGTGAAGGAACTGTGATTGATGAGAATGTGTTGATCCGTGGGCCGGTCTCAATTGGAAAAAACTGTACGATTAAAAATAGTTACATTGGTCCGTACACCTCAATTGGTGAAGGAAGTGAGATCTACAACACAGAGCTAGAGAATAGTGTGATTTTGGAAAAGGTAGATATCAACTCCAATGTGAGAATCGTGGATTCACTGATTGGAAAGAACGTGACTATTGTCCCAACACATCAAACATTGCCGTCCGGGCATAAAATGATTTTGGGGGACAATTCCATGATTGAGTTATAAAAAACCGCTGCTCTGGGCAGCGGTTTTTTATTTACTGGATTTCAAACTCAACTAAGTGGTAGGTGCCGTCTTCATGTGGCGCTGTTTTTGCAAGAAGTGTTTCTGCATCACGAAGCGCGATGTCAGTATAGGTATATGTGGTGTCCAGTGTGAACTGGTTTCGTGCATCGCGGCCATCAAACTCAATTAGTCTGATCTGTCCGTTGATTAGTGCTGCGGCATAGCCAGTATCTTCTACAATGAGTGTTTGTTCGATAGGTTCGCTAGTTCTGATAAGAAGTGAAAAATCATCACCTTCTTTAAGCCAGATCTCTGATGTGTTGGCAAACATCAAGATGTCGTCACGAGTTTCAAACTGCTGCGCATCAAACGGTAACGCCATCACACCGTCCACTGTCACCGCAAACATGGTTTGGGTGCTCACATTTCTGATGTAAAGTGTGTTGTCGTGCTCAACAGTGTATGCGTATCGCCCAGGAGGAAGTGAATGCTCTGCGCCACGATACTCCACAACATTCTCTGTGATCGTGGTGTTTTCCTCAGTGACGGTTCCTGGCAAGTACGGCTCTTCAATAACTTTGCTGATGGTGTGGAACAACTGAAGCTCGCCTGAAGCGTCTTCCACAATGGCCAACCATGGACGAGGCTCATGCCACGCAACAAATTCTACCCGCTCTCCATCCGTGGTTTGTAGCGCAGTGATTTCATCTGGTCGAGAAACTGAAAACAAATATGAATTTCCAAGGATGGCTCGTTCACCAGTTGGGTTCCAAGTGATTGTTGTTTCTGCAGAACCTTCTGGAAACGCAATCGACGTGGTTGTGCTTTCTGTGATCAGGTCTACAGTTTGCGTTTTGGTATTAACCAGGAGGGTTCTTTCACCAGTTGGTGAGATGGCAAACGTTGCGGCACTAGAAAGCAGCTGCTTTGCCGTCATGTTTTTAAACAATGTGGTGTTGATGAATGTGCTTTGCTTTGCAGTTACATCAACCATTTTTTCCCAAGTGAAATATCCTTCTTGAGAGATTTCGACAGTAATTGGTTTTGGAATAAGCCGAATCACGCGCAATGGATTTTCTGTGTGCGAATTTCCATCAACCGTAATGGTCACATCTTCAGGCTCAACCCGAACAATCAGCGACCCAGTGGTGACAAACGATTTACTTGGCCAATGAATGGTATATCCAGACCCATAGAGTAGAACCATGCTGGTCACCGCACCAAAAAGCACCACAAAAAACAGCCATAGGGCGATGCGGAAACGATAGTATTTGTGCGTTTGCTTTTGCATTAAGGATACGGTACACTAGCTATGTTTCTTATGCAATGGTATACGATCAATGGCCAGAAGCCGCTTAGTGGAGAAATTGCGGTGTCTGGAGCTAAAAACTTTGCACTCAAGATTGTGGGTGCGGCCCTCATGACCGATGGGCCACTTTTGGTTACTCGAGTTCCTGAGATTGAGGATATGCATCGGATGTTGGAAATCATGGAGAGTCTTGGGGTGAGCGTGACGCATGACGCGCATAACCACACTGTGACTATTGATGCTAGCACAACCAAGACTGGGGACATGTGTGCGTCTGGAGCCGGAAAGTTGAGAGGTTCTGTGATGTTGATTGGGCCGTTAATGCATAGACTTGGGTCAGTGAGTATTCCTCATCCTGGTGGATGTGTACTTGGAAAGCGCCCGATTGATTTGTTTATCAGAGGATACAAAGCGCTTGGTGCGACAGTTGAGGAGAATGAGCGATCATTTACATTTAGTGCTAAGGAATTGACTGGTGCCAAGATTGTGATGCCGGTAATTAGTCATACTGCGACAGAGGCGTTGATGGTAACTGCGACTCGAGCAAAGGGGACTACCATCATTCATAATGCGTCACCAGAGCCGGAGGTTGCTGCGCTTGCTGATGCGTTGAATAGTTTGGGGGCAAAGATTACTGGAGCTGGAACACATACCATCACTATTGAAGGTGTGGATTCATTGTCTGGTGGTGAGGTTGCGTGTATCCCTGACAGACTTGAAACTGGAACATTTGCAATCATGGCAGCAGCAACTCGTTCTGAGATTACAATTACAGATTGTAATCCAGGTCATGTTGAGTCGTTGTTGGCCACATTTGAACAGATGGGAATTCCGTTTTCTAGAACAGAGGACACACTGACTATTCACAAGTTTGATGGCGAACTTTCTGCATCAGATATCAAAACGCACGAGTATCCAGGATTTGCTACAGATTATCAGGCGCCAATGACCGTGTTGTTGACTCAGGCCAAGGGAACCTCAATGGTACATGAGACTATTTTTGATGGGCGGTTGTTCTACACAGATTTGCTTAACAGAATGGGCGCAAGCATTGTGATGTGTGATCCACATCGTGTGTTGGTGCAAGGACCAACTCCGTTGCGTGGAAAGACATTGGAAAGCCCAGATATTAGAGCTGGAATTGCCATGGTGATTGCCGGTCTTATTGCTAAGGGTGAAACAACAATTCACAACATTTATCAGATTGAAAGAGGGTATGAGCGCATTGATGAGCGTTTGCGGGCATTGGGCGCAGATATTACTCGACACACAAGTGAGGATTAAATATGCCGTATCAGGAGTCACCAGCAGCCAGAAGATCTAAGAAATACGTAAGCACCTACATCAAAGTGATTGTAGGTATTGTCATTTTTGCTGCCGGAGTATATGCCGGGGCAGTAGGAAATGTTGGAGGTATTCAGGAGCGGGTTGTGCAGCGAGAGCTCACCAACTTGGATGCATTGTCAGATGGATTGAAAGAGCAGGTTGATGCTGAACTGTTTTGGACAGTGTGGAACTTGGTGCAGCAGAAATATGCCGGTGGAAAGCAAACAGATGTAGATTTGTTCTACGGAGCTATTGAAGGTGTTGTTGCGTCACTTGATGATCCATACTCAATTTTCTTGGAGCCAGAAATTACACAGCAGTTTGTGGATGATCTTTCAGGATCATTTGAAGGAATTGGAGCAGAAATTAGCAAGCGCGATGGTCGTTTGGTGATTGTGGCTCCGCTTGCTGGGTCTCCAGCAGAAGCTGGTGGGTTGTTGGCAGGTGATGTGATTGCAACAATTGATGGAGAAGATGCCTCACCACTTCCACTTGATGAAGCAGTAAGAAGAATTAGAGGAAAGCGCGGAACTGATGTTGTGTTTGAGATTTACAGAGAAGATGCTGAGGATTTGATTGATATTACTATTACTCGCGCACCAATTGAGTTGGTTACCGTTGCAATGGAGGAGTGGGACAATGGTGTGGTGTACGCGCAGCTTGCGCATTTTAATGAGCAGACATTGGATAAAATGGAGCCGGTGATTAAGGCTGCGCTAGATGATGGCGCAACTGGATTGATTTTGGATCTGCGTAACAACCCAGGAGGATTTTTGGATGTTGCGGTTGATCTTTCTAGTGAGTGGCTTGCGGCTGGAGATGTTGTGGTAAAAGAAGACTTCAGCAATGGGAAAGATGATTTGGTATACACCTCAACTGGAAAGCATCGGTTGGCTGATGTTCCAACTATGGTGTTGGTAAATGGAGGTTCTGCATCTGCGTCAGAGATTTTGGCCGGAGCATTGCAAGACCATCAAAAAGCTACAATTATTGGGCAGCAGACGTTTGGGAAAGGTTCGGTACAGGAATTCCAAACATTTAGTGACGGATCTAGCCTAAAGCTGACCGTTGCAAAATGGCTTACCCCAAATGGACGATCTATTGATGAAGAGGGGGTAATCCCAGATGAGATTGTGGAAGACTTGGGGCCAGGTGAAGACTTGGCTGTGGAGAAAGCGTTAGAGCTGTTGCTAAAGTAATGACCATCACAGGTAAGGTAATCCAAGGATTACAGGAGGGTAGAAAGTTGGGATATCCAACGGCCAATCTTGAATATGAAAGTGAAAAGCCACTTGAGTCTGGTGTGTATGCCAGCCGAGTGGTTTTTGATTCGGTAGAGTATATCGGGGCCCTGGTTATTGGTGGAAACTTTAAAACAGAGCTGCCGTTGAAGTTTGAGGTGTATCTCCTGGATTTTGAGGGAGACCTGTATGGGGAGGAATTGAAGGTGTGCGTGCTTGACAAGGTGAGGAATCTGGAGCAATTTGAAAGTAGGGAAGCGCTCATTGA
Source organism: uncultured Gammaproteobacteria bacterium (assembly GCA_964480225.1). Lineage (GTDB taxonomy): Bacteria > Patescibacteriota > Patescibacteriia > Magasanikbacterales > JBBTQS01 > CAYZOG01. Next base: position 10,410 of record CAYZOG010000006.1, read on the forward strand.
GCAGATTGAGCGCGACATTATCGCTATTAGAGCGTTGTAAGTATGTTTACTGGGATCATCCATCATATTGGGACAATTACATCTCTGACGCCAAAAGAAGAGGGGTTTTTGGTGGTGATCAAGAATTCAGAGGTGGCGCAGTTGTCTGCGGTGTCACATAGCGTGGCAATTTCTGGTGTGTGTTTGACTGTGATTGAAAATACTGGTGATGAACTTACGTTTGAGGTTGGTCCAGAAACATTGCGAAAAACCACACTTGGCAAGCGTCAGGTGGGGGATAAAGTAAACATGGAAACGTCGTTGCGAGCCGGTGATGAGATTGGTGGGCATTTTGTGTACGGGCATGTTGATGCGGTTGGAGAGGTTGTGGGTTGGGAGCCAGATGGTGACACTATGATGTTGACCATTAAGCCGCCAAAAGATCATATGAAGTATTTTGCTCCACAAGGGTCAGTTTCTATTGATGGTGTGAGTTTGACTGTGGCTCGGCTGAATGATGAAACCTTTGGCATCATGTTGTTGGAGTACACGCTAACGCACACGACATTGAGTCAGTTGAGTGTGGGGTCTGCAGTGAATATTGAGGTGGACATGATGATTAAATACATGGAGCGCGTTGCCGAACCTTTTTCTAAATAATATGAGCGGGCTAGAAAAGTCAGCACAATTTAGTGAGATTGATGGAAGTGCAATGCGGATTGCGCTTGTTGTGGCGACCTGGAATATGGATGTGACTGGAACGCTTGAGAAGTGGTGTGTAAAGGCGCTAGAAGAGTCTGGCGTAAAGACTGAGAATATTTTGGTTCAGTACGTTCCTGGAAGTTTTGAATTGCCATTTGTGGCAAATGAGCTGGCAAAGTCTGGTGACTATGATGCCGTAATTCCAATTGGATGTTTGGTAAAAGGGGAGACAATGCATTTTGAATATATTGCTGACGCGGTTTCACACGGTGTGATGCGCGTTGGGCTGGATACAGGAGTTCCAACAATTTTTGGTGTACTAACCTGTCTTACAGAAGAGCAGGCTGCAGCACGTGCCCAAGACAATACCACCAACCATGGGTATGGTTGGGGAAAGACTGCGGTGGAGATGGTAGCAAAAACTAAGAATCGTTAATCCATCAACGATTCCCACTTTGGATTGGTTTCTACCTCAAGTTCTAGGTAGATTTTTTTGTTTACGGCCTGTTCCAATTCTTTACGAGCCATCTGGCCAACTTCTTTGATTTTTTGTCCGCGGCGGCCAATCAGCATCTTCTTGTATCGGTCTGCGGTGGTAATAACACGAGCTTTGATCACCATCACATCTGGCTTGTCTTCAATCTCATCAACTTCAACCGTCACAGAATAGGGCACTTCCTTTTCTGTGGCCAAAAAGATTTTCTCGCGGACAATTTCAGCAACCCAAAACTTTTCGTTCATGTTGGTGAGCTGCCCTTCTGGGTATGGCAATTCTTCTGGAGAAACTTCTGGCAACGCCGCAAACACCGCGTCCTTGAGTGGAGCAATGTGTCGAGCTTTGAGTGCAGAGATTTCGATAATAGTTTCAAACCCTTCTTCTTCAGCTAGGTAGGTGTAGTCCTCATGATATCGGCGCTCTCTAGTTGGAAGGTCTGTTTTGTTGATCACAAAGATTTTTGGAATGCTCACATTTCTGATCAGCGCCAAAGTGAATCGCTCCTCAGTTCCAATTTCTCGTGATGGGTCTGCAACGTACACCACACAGTCAATATCTTTTAGCGAATCTTTTACCCGCTCAACCAATTTTCCAGACAACACACTGTGCTGTTCTTTTAGGATTCCAGGGGTGTCCATAAACACAATCTGACCTCGATCATCATTAACAACCCCATGGATCACATTTCTTGTGGTCTGAGGTTTATTGGTCACGCTGGCGATCTTTGTTCCAACAATCGTGTTGAGAAGAGTGGACTTTCCAACATTAGAACGTCCCACAAAGACCACAAAACCGCTTTTTACCGTTGTTTTGTCAGGTGTTGTGCTCATACTGGGGCTACTGTACACTGAAAATATAGGAAAAGCAATGCTTTGCGTATGAAAGTGGTATTTCTACAGGACGTGAAAAACGTCGCTAAAAAAGGTGATGTGAAGGATGTGGCAGATGGATATGCCCAAAATTTTCTAATTCCACAGAAAAAAGCGGTTGTTGCGACGGCAAAAGCAATTGCAAAACAGAAGCAACAGACTGCGTCTGTGCAAAAGAAAAATCAGAAAGAGCTTCAGCGGGCGCAAGCGGCGGCCGGGCATTTGGATGGTGATGAGGTGATTATTGAGGCCAAGGCAACCGCAGATGGGAAATTGTATGCGGCGATTGGGCCAGCACAAGTGATGACCGCGTTGAAAAAACATGGCCACGCGGTGAGCAAGAAACAGATTACTATGGCAGAGCCGCTCAAAGAGTTGGGATCTGCAAAAGCCTCAGTCAGCTTTGGTCACGGAATAGAAGCAGAGGTCACATTGATAGTTGAAGAACAGCAATAAAAAACGACCGCCCGGAGGGGTGGTCTGTTTTTTACGTTACGTTGTTTCTGGTTTGGGGTGGGGCGCCTAACCCACTTTTGGGCGAGCGCCGGTGATGGCCTGGATCATCTTCATGCGCCATTCTGCAACCTCCGCACCCAGGCCGTAGGTGGTGCGGATATTGCTAGGTCGGTCGACGTACGCGAGTAGCTCCTGAAACATTCGGCCTTGGTCGTTTGCCAGTGCGATGATCGGCTCTGGCAGTTGGCCAACCTCAACCCGGAACGAGTCTTGGCCGTCTAGCGGGTGCTGCGTGGTGCCGTGCAAAGTGCAGCGCCAGTCAGACACTGCCACGACGTGAAGTTTATTCCGGATGGAGATATTCCATTTGGGTTCAAACAAGCAGCCGCCAACGTCCTTTGGTTTGTCAAAACCAATGGCCTGACGGTCTCCAGGGGTGTCAGCCCAGGAGTCAATCATTTCCACGACCGCAGCGAATGCGCCTGGTTGCAAGGCGCGCTTGTGGTTATAGAAATGGGGCTGTTTGGGGAATTGGTGATTTGGTATCACGTACCCGACGTAGATCGAGTTGGTGTCCATGGTCCCTCCGTGAAAGGTTCGTCCGGCGCAAACCTATCATATTGTGACGACCAGGTCAATGTGTGGTACAATGATGGCGATTTATTTATCAAAAGTATGGCCAAAGCAAATACCAAGTACATCTTTATTGTTGGTGGAGTGATGAGTTCTGTAGGTAAAGGAATCACCGCCGCCAGTCTAGGGCGGATACTCCAATCCAAAGGCTATACAACAACTGCGGTTAAAGCAGATCCATATATCAATGTAGACGCTGGTACGATGAACCCAACTGAGCACGGCGAGGTGTTTGTCACCGATGACGGTGACGAGTGCGATCAGGACATGGGGAACTATGAGCGTTTTTTACATACTGATCTTACGTCAACCAACTACATGACCACTGGTCGTGTGTATGAGACGGTGATCCACAAGGAGCGATCAATGGAGTACAAGGGGAAGTGTGTTGAGGTTGTGCCGCATATTCCAGAAGAGATTATTCGTCGAATCAAAGGTGCGGGGAAGAAAGCTAAGGCTGACATTGTGATTACTGAGATTGGTGGAACGGTTGGTGAGTATCAGAACTTGTTGTTCTTGGAGGCGGCTCGTGAAATGCAGCTGAGAAATCCAGAAGATGTTTCTGTGGTGTTGGTGAGTTATTTGCCAATTCCTGGGACAGTTGGGGAGATGAAGACTAAGCCAACACAGTATGCAGCGCGATCTTTGCGAACCACAGGATTGAATGCAGATTTCATTGTGTGTCGCGCAGAGCGGGAGATTGATGGACCTCGTCGTGAAAAGATTGCCACATTTTGTGGGGTTCCTGCAGATCATGCAATTTCTGCGCCAGATGTTGATTCTATTTACGAAATCCCTATTTTGCTTGAAAAGCAGAAGTTGGGAGACAAGATTGTGAAGGTGCTTGGGTTGCCAGCTAAGAAGAGTAACATGGCGAAGTGGGCAAAGTACGCCAAGCAGATTGTTGATCTGAAGAAGGGTGGAACTCCAGTAAAGATTGCAGTGGTTGGAAAGTATTTTGGAACTGGAAAGTTTACGTTGGCAGATTCATATGTGTCCGTGATTGAGGCGCTAAAGCATGCGGCATGGCATCACAATCGTCAGCCAGAACTTACGTGGATTGATTCTGAGGAGTATGAAAAGAGTCCAGCTAAGGTTAAGGAATTGAGTAAGTTTGATGGTGTGATTGTTCCTGGTGGATTTGGAACTCGTGGAATTGAAGGGATTATCGCGGCGATTAAATATGTTCGGGAAAAGAACATTCCATACTTGGGAATTTGTTATGGAATGCAGTTGGCAACCATTGAATATGCTCGGCATGTGGCAAAGTTGAAAGGTGCGCATACGCAGGAGGTTGATGGTGCGGCGCCAGAGCCAATCATTATTGTGAATCCACATCAGCAAAAGAACATTACACATAACCGTTTTGGTGGAACCATGCGTTTGGGGGCATATGATTGTGCATTGACTAAGAAGACCAAGGCGTACGCAGCGTATAAGAAAGCGGACATTTCAGAACGTCACCGTCATCGTTACGAGTTTAACAATGATTACAAGAAAGCACTGACAGATGCGGGAATGGTGTTCTCAGGTGTGAACAAAAAGCAGGACTTGGTTGAAATTATTGAGCTTCCAAACCATCCGTGGTTTGTTGGTGTGCAGTTCCATCCAGAGTTTAAGTCTCGGCCGCTTGTGCCACATCCGTTGTTTAGAGAGTTTATTGGGGCAGCGGTGAAAAAATAAGCAATTAAAAAACCGGCCTTGCGGCCGGTTTTTTGTTACTCTCGATCGTGCTCACGATCATCTTCCTCATCATGTTCATCATACTCATAGTCATATTCATCTCCAGAGTATGGATCTTCTGACGGATCATAATCGTGGTCATCTTCATATTCTTCGTGACGCTCTAGGTCTTCTAGAATGGCGCGTTCAACTTCTTCATGCCATCGCTCACACTCTTCATCACACTCGCGATCAAAGGCATCCCAGATTGGATCATCTGGACCTGGGCAATCAATGTCACCAATACAGTCCACCTCACCATCTCTGTCGGCGTCATATTGGTCACGAAGCGCCTCAAACTCTGGATCTACATCCTCACCATAGTAGAAGTATCCATCTTCCTCAAAATCCCAATCTTCTGGATATTCTGGAAGTTCAAACTCGTACTCGTCATCATGATGCTGGTCTAGTGTGAAATCACCAGTTGGCGCCAATTCTGCGTCATATACATCACGTGGGAATAGTCGCCAGTCACCGTCGTGGAAACATTCGATAACATTTTCATCCTCATAGGTGGTGTGACATTCTCCTTCAATTGCGTATGGATCTTCAAAATCGTCGTAATACTCATCATCATAATCATCAATCCATGGTCCGTCGTACTCAATTCCTTCAAACACCTCTGGGTTTGCCTCACCGTACGCCTCAATCTGCGCAAACAACTCATAGGCATCTGGGATATCCTGTTGATTGGCAAGGTTAAGGATCTCAATGAAGTCAGGTTCTGCTTTTGCAAGCTCTGCTTCAGCGCGGGAAATCGCGCTTTCTAGAAGTGCTAGTTGTGATGCTACAGAATCCAACACTCTAGTGAACTCCGCATCATTGATTGTCTTTCCAAAATCAATCGCTTGCCTAAGCATTGCTGCGTGCTCTTTTGCCTCAGCAACACCTTCAATGATTTCTCGCTCTAGCTCATAGTCCAAAGCCTCATCATCAGTTTCAAATGCGACTTCAGCAATCAATGCCAAGTGATCATCATTGTTCTCAGATGCAGCGTTTACTGCAAGGGCAACAAGCTCAAGCACCTCGTCCTGAAATTCTTCTGGAATTTCTTTAAGAGTCTCTACAAACTCGTCTTCAAATGCGTCCGCACGGAGCGCCAGTTTGGCAGCTGCGGTCGCGTCCGTGTCTTTAAGTGCTTTGCTGAGCCTAACGACTTCATCAATAGATTCGTCAAGATGAGTTTGTGCTTCACGAGCATGCTCTTCTTTTAGGGTTCCGGCCGCAACCAATGCTTCAATCTCGGCCTGACGACGCTCTGCAAAACGCAGCTCAAGCTCCGCCTTCTCAAGATCATTAGTCTCAACAAATGATCGAGCCTCTTCAGAAGCAATTTTCACCGGATACAGTGTATCCCCAGGCAAGGCGTCCTGCGCAGCGTACGTTGCGCCACCACCCACACCCAAAATTGCCACAATGGCAACAAGTAATGCACCCATAGGTTTTTGCATTAAGAGTAAAAATTGAAAACCACCACTGGTCTCCCGAGCCACAGGGTTCTCAGACGCAAACTTCACGAGATTCTGTTGAATTCGTGCTTTAGACGCGGGGTCCAGTTTTGCGTTGCGATTATGAAATGGATTGTTCATATTCTTTTTTCAGCCGAGCAATCGCGCGGTGAAGTTTCACCGATATTGCATTGGGAGTTGCTTGTAATATCTCTGCGATTTCTGCGATGTCTAACTCTTGGGTGAATCGTAGGTCCAAGATGTCTGCGTACTGTTGCGGGATTTGCTCCATCAGCGTCAGGAGCTGCTGCGCGCTGATGGCAATGGTGATGTTCTGTTCCAAGTTCTCCTCATCTTGGAGTTCAGGCATGTGCTCATCATCTATGGAGAGCTCCTTACGCCGAACCTTCTGTCTCATGTGATCAATGGCAAGGTTTCTAGCCGTCCGATAGCAGAACGCTTTCAGGTGCTGGATCTTGCCTTTGTCGCGCATGGCGCGCCACACATTACAAAAGGTTTGTTGGAGCAAATCCTCTGCAGTTGCAGTATCTTGGCCTACTCGGAAATAGATGTACTTGTAGAGTGCATCTGCGTATTCCTTGTATGCACGCAAAAGGTGCTTTTCGCATTGTCGCTGTGTGCGATTCATGGCCTTCACTTAAATAAACGATGGGCAAGAGTATTTCTTACAGTGTAGGCTGGAGTTGATATCTGCGCAACTAAAAACGCCGCCCAATGGGCGGCGTTTTGCATTTGAGATTTTTACTTCTCTGCTGATTCTGCATCAACGTGCACGTACTTCTTGGTCTTTAGGTTACCAGCAAAGTCACGCTTTTTCTTGGTCTGGAAGTTTACTGTTCCATCTGCTGTTGCAAATAGAGTGTGGTCATTTCCAACCATTACGTTGCGACCAGGCATGAACTTGGTCCCGCGCTGACGCACAATAATGTTACCGGCGATTGCTTTCTGTCCACCAAAAAGCTTAACGCCAAGGCGCTGTGCATTAGAATCTTTTAGGTTTTTGGCCGATCCTCCGGCCTTTTTATGTGCCATACGCGTTTACTACTATAATCATTGAGAATTTTGCGTGGCTGTAGTATAGTGGCTTTAGCAAAAATTGTCAAGAATAAGGGGGAAATCCAAGATTTGACCTAAATTATGTGGTATCCAGTGAGAAGTTACATAGCTGATTGGCGGGTCAGTCTTTTTATTTTGGTCCAAATTGTCCTAGCTGGGGCTATGATGATTTCGGCGGCGATCTTTGCCACTCCAGGTGAAGTTCCTACGCTTTTGCACTATTCAGTGGATTTTGGTGTTGATTTTGCTGGGCCGTGGCATTATGTCTACAGAATCCCGCTTCTGGGGATTGCGATTACCTTGGTAAATGCCTTTTTGGGATATATTCTATTTTACGTGGAGCGTCAGTATACCTATCTTTTGCTTACGGCAAGCACAGCAGTAATGACCATTTTGGCTGTGGTGCTGACGTTGATTATCTTGCTCAACCTCTAATATGACCTTTGATACGCAAACAACATTGACCGCAATGCTGGTGCTGGGATTTATCAGCTTCATGTTTGCGTTGTTTTGGGTGCCGGTGGTGTCAGGTGTTTTGGTGAAATACAAGTGTTGGAAAAAGAAGGTTCGGACAGTGGCGCCTGATGGGACTAAGACAAAGATCTTTGCCCGCATGCATAAGAATAAGGAGGTCAGCACGCCGCGCATGGCCGGGATTTTGATTTGGGGAACTACGGTGGTGTTGGCGTTTGTGTTCTGGATGCTTGATGTGACCACAGATTGGGCTTGGGTCGAACCTCTTAATTTCCTTAGTAGATCGCAAACGTGGATCCCATTGTTCACACTTGTTTCCGCGTCTTTGCTTGGGTTAGTTGATGATGTTTTTGTGGTGATGGGCTGGGGAGAGACCAGAAAAGGTGGAGGGGTTACGTTTAGACGAAGAATGTTTTTCATGGCGCTGATTGCGCTTGCAGGTGCGTACTGGTTCTTTGTGAAGTTGGGGTGGAATAGTTTGCACGTGCCATTCCTTGGGGATGTGATCATTGGTTGGTGGTACATTCCAATTTTTGTGCTGATTGTGATGGGGGTAAACAGCACCAGCGTGGTAGATGGTTTGGACGGATTGGCTGGTGGGTTGTTTACCATTATGTTTGCAGCATATTCAATCCTTGCATTTTTGCAGGGGCAAAATGATATTGCGATTTTCTGTGCAGTGGTTGCGGGTGCAATCTTGGCGTTTCTCTGGTTTAACTTGCCGCCTGCACGATTTTACATGGGAGAGACGGGAATTATGGGGCTGACAAGTACTATTGCGGTGGTGGCGTTTTTCACTGACACGGTATTGCTGTTGCCAATTATTGGTTCTGTGTTGGTGCTAGAGGCTGCATCTGTGATTATTCAAATGACATCAAAGCGGCTGTTTGGAAGAAAAGTATTTAAGGTGGCACCAATTCATCATCATTTTGAGGCGCTTGGTTGGCCAGCACATCTGGTAACCATGCGATTTTGGTTGATTGGTGGAATGAGTGCGGTACTTGGTGTAATGATTGCGTTGCTTGATCTCAAGTTTTAAATATGAGAAGAACTGGACGCCGCAAGGAGGGGAAAGCGCCAGAAGTTGTGTTTATTGCAGCTGTGGGAATTTTGATTGTCCTAGGGCTGTTTTTGTTAGCGAGTGCAAGCGCGCCAGTTGGGTTTGAACGATTTGGTGATAAGTATTTCTTTTTAAAACGTCAGATCTTGTCTGGGATTGTGCCAGGGTTGCTTGGATTGAGCGTGTTGGCGTTTGTACCGTACAAATGGTTTAGGCGATTTACGTGGTTGTATTACGTAGCAACATTGGTGTTGCTTATGATGGTGTTTATTCCAGGGCTTGGCGCGGATTTTGGATCAGCACAAAGTTGGATTAGTCTTGGGCCAATTTCATTGCAGCCAGCTGAGTTTGCTAAGATCACATTTATTTTGTTCTTAGCCAGTTGGTTTGATACGCGCGGCAGGCAGGGAATGCAGCGGTTGTGGCAGGATTTTGTGCCGTTTGTTGCGCTGCTGGCGATTCCGTTATTTATGTTGGTAAAGCAGCCAGATACCGGAACCATGGCGATTTTCTTGGCTGCGGCATTGGTAATGATTTTTGTGGCGCGCGTAAAGATCTCTCATTTGGCAATTTTGGGTGGGTTGATTGCGGTGGCGCTTGCCGGACTAATTGCATCTGCACCGTACAGAGCAGAACGAATCATGACTTTCTTGCATCCAGAGCTGGATCCACAAGGGGTCGGATATCACATTAACCAAGCGTTTTTAGCAATTGGCTCTGGTGGATTGTTTGGGCAGGGGTATGGAAACTCTCGGCAAAAGTATCAGTACCTGCCAGAGGTGAGCGCAGACTCTATTTTTGCGGTGACTGCAGAGGAGTTGGGATTTGTGTTTAGTACAATCATCATTGTGCTGATTGTGTTTGTGTTTTTCAGAGGGATGAGAATTGGGCGCAAAAGTAGTGATCAGTTTGGGTTGTATTTGGGAATTGGTCTGGCGAGTTGGTACGGCTTGCAATCGTTGATCAACATTGGCGCCATGCTTGGGTTGTTGCCACTGACTGGTGTGCCGTTACCATTGATTTCTCACGGTGGATCTGCCATGGTGGCTATGTTACTAGGCTTTGGAATTTTGATTAATATTTCTCGGCATAATAGGGAAGTGGAATAACATGACTACCAAACCAACAATTCTATTTTCTGGAGGTGGAACCCTTGGGCCGGTTACGCCACTTTTGGCGGTGTGGGAAGAAATGCAGAAGTTGCATCCAGAATTGCACGGTGTTTGGGTTGGGACTTCATATGGTCCAGAAAAAGATGTGGTTGGACATTCTGGAATGGATTTTGTCGAGTTTAACTCGCCAAAGCTACGACGATACTTTTCAGTAAAGACATTGGCGCTGCCATTTACATTGTTGGCAGCAATTTATCGTGCAATGAGCTTGTTGTATAAGCACAAACCATCAATGGTGGTGACGGCCGGTGGATACACATCTGTGCCAGTACACATTGCTGCTTGGCTCATGCGAATCCCTGGATTTGTGCATCAGCAGGATATGATTCCAGGATTAGCGAATAAGATCATGGCACCGCTTGCTGCGTCTGTGACGTGCGCGTTTCCTAAAAGTGCAGAGCAGATGAAAGGTGAGGTGTTATGTGTTGGAAACCCGGTGCAAGCTTCAATTACCAGCGGTGATGCGCAGAAGGCAAAGCAGGTGTTTGATTTAGAATCTGATGTGCCAGTAGTATTGGTGCTTGGTGGTGGAACAGGGGCCCAGGCAATTAATGACGAAATTTGGAATGCACTTCCACAGCTAACCCAGCACGCACAAATTATTCATAGTGCTGGAAAAGGAAAGGGGAAGAACATGCAGACTAATCGGTATCGACAGTATCCGTTTATTAGTAGAGAAGATTTGGCGCACGCATACGCGGCCGCTGATGTGGTGGTGGCACGTGCAGGAATGGGAACACTTACGGAAATTGCGGCAATGCATAAAGCATCGGTGCTGGTTCCAATTCCAAACTCACATCAAGAAGCAAACGCAAAACAATTTGTTGATGCTGGTGCGGCGCTCAGCGGAAGTGACGACATGATTGGGCAAGTGTTGCGACTGGTGCAATCTGAAGTGCAGAGAAAGACGTGTGAAGAAAATACCAAAACAGTTCTACGAGTTGATGCGGCGCACCGCATAGCGCAAATGATGATGTACGCCATGCGCAAACCAATGCAAAAATAAAACAGCCCCGTGAAGGGCTGATTTATTTTGAAAAAGTGCTTACGCAGCTGGAGCTTCTTCTCCTCCTTCAGCTGGAGCTTCTGGAGCAGCCGGTGCTTCTGGCATTGCGTCTCCTCCTTCTGCTGGTGCCTCTGGGGCAGCAGGTGCTTCAGGTGCTGGAGCTGCAGGAGCATCACCAGTTGCTGGGTCCATTGCTGGATTTGTGTTTTCTTCCATACTGATTGGATTAAAAATTACTGATTCCATCATAGCACCTAAGGAGGGTTCGGACCAAATATAAAAGTATGATGCAGTATGAAAGACTATTGCCAAAAATGCCCAGACTCGCTATAATCGCGCCGCTGAACCTTGAGGTTCATTTCTCTATTTCTATATGCGAATTCATTTGTTGACTTTCAGCAACCCAACAAAGGGTAAGGCTGATACATTAGAAAGTATTCAGATGTTGCAGGAGGCTGCGCAGAAGCAGGGGCATGTTCTTGATATTATTTATGCAAAGAACTGTCAGTTAGAGTTTGTGAAGAAACCAAGAGTGCTACTAGATGGAAAGCCAATCAAAGGTGTGAAGGTGTTGATTGTGAAGCCTACATTTGGTGGAGCAGAATTGGACTATCACATTAGTACTATCAAGCAGTTTGAGACATTGAAGTGTCCGGTGATTAATACACACGGGCCGGTGACTCGTGCAAAGAACAAGATTCGTTCTATGCAGGTGTTGTTGAAGAAAGGAATTCCAATGCCAAAGAGTTATGTTGTGCGTGATGCGGAATATTTGGAAGAGATGGTTGAGGACATTGGAAAGTTCCCAGTGATCATTAAAGCGATTAATCGTTCACAAGGTGCGGGTGTTTCTATTGTAGAATCTAAGCGCGGGTTGCGATCAATTGTGGAAATGTTTGTTGAGAATGATGCATCAGCGCCGTTGATTGTGCAGGAGTATATTAAGGAAAGTAGTGGAAAAGATATTCGTGTGTTTGTGGTTGGTGGAAAGATTGTTGCGGCAATGGATAGAATTGCAAAGCGCCGTGGCGAGTTCCGATCTAACTTCTCACTTGGTGGAAAGGTGAAGATTGCAGAATTGACTGATGAGGAGAAGAAGTTGGCCAAGGCGGCGACAAAGGCGCTTGGACTAGATATTGCTGGAGTTGATTTGATTCGATCAAAAAATGGAACCAAAGTTTTGGAAGTAAACTCAAACCCTGGATTGAAGGGGATTACGCAGGCAACTGGTGTGGATGTTGCTGGAGCAATCATCAAGTACGCAGTGAAGTGTGCTAAGAAAGGTGAGACGCTGGCAGCGCCTAAGAAAAAGAAGGTAGTAAAGAAGAAGGCGTCTAAATAAACGTCTTCTTAATTTTGTCTTTTTTAAAAGTTGAGTTTTTTATATGTTTGTTGATTTTGCAAAAGTGATTCCAGGTTTGGAAATTGACGGTAAGCCAGCGCCGTATCCGGTGGTGAATGAGCGCGCGATTCGTGCGACAGCTGGGCTGATGTTTGTGATTGGGTTTAGTACGTTTTGGCACATTAGAGCTACAGGTAGTTATGATTTGATGTACATTGTTGTGCCGCTGTTTTGGTTGGACTTTTTCTTGAAAACAGTATTTACGCCGCGTTGGAGTATTTTTGGATTTTTTGGTCGAATGTTTGTGCGCGGTCAGAAGCCAGAATATGTTGGAGCGATTCAAAAACGATTTGCATGGGGGATTGGTTTGACTCTAGCTTCTGTGATGATGGTTGTGGCGCTGGGAATGAGTGTTCGTGGATGGATTCCATTTGCAATTTGTATGACGTGTTTGTTTTTCATGTGGCTGGAAAGTGCATGTGGGATTTGTGTTGGGTGTAAGATTTACGCGCTTTTGTTGAAGCGAGGCTGGGTGAAGACTCCTGAATATCGACCAGCGTGCCCTGGAGGCGTGTGCAGTATTGATAAGAAGTAGCAAAACACCGCCCATGAGGCGGTGTTTGTTTATGTGGGTCGACTGGTCTGGACGTTCGCTACGCTCACTAGGTGCTCCCTACGTCGCTACGCGACTGTGGTCGCACACGAACCCAGTTCACCTGCGGTGAACATCGGGTTCAAGCCTGAACAACTCAGAATAAAGAAGACACCCCACCAAGGCGGGATGTCTTCTTTAATGTGGGTCGACTGGGGTTCGAACCCAGGACCGTCAGCTTAAAAGGCTGCTGCTCTACCGACTGAGCTATCGACCCGTAGCGAGGCAAACAGAATGCTTGCATTCTGTTTTGTTGAGCGGAGGGTCAAGCAACGAAGTTGCTATCGACCCGAAAGCTGGCACTCAACTCACTAACGACCCATATGATATACTATCTCCAAACCTTTTTCAAGTGTTCCCATGAAAACACAATTTTTAGCTGATGCGCACGCAAAAACTGCCAAATCTGTTCTTTTGGAGCTGAAAACCACGGCAACTGGAATTTTAGCAAAAGAGGCAGTTGCAAGACTTGAAGCGCATGGGCCAAACTCTCTACCAACGGAGAGTTCTGTGAGGACAAGGTGGAAGATCTTCTGGCAGCAATGGACAAGTCCGTTGTTGTATCTTTTGGTGTTTGCGGCAGTGATTAGTTTTTTCCTTGGTGAGCATATTGATGCGTATGTGGTGTTTGGAACGGCGTTTGCTAATGCGTTAGTGGGATTTTTACAAGAAGACAAGGCAAACACCGCGCTTGCGGAGTTAGCGCAGTACTCACCGCAGTATATTGAGGTGATGCGCGGCGGGAAGATTCAGCAAATTGAAAGTGCAAACTTGGTGGTTGGTGATGTGATGATCTTGCGCGAGGGTGTGGCTGTTTCTGCGGATGCGCGAGTGTTGAATGCGCAAGATTGTTTTATTGACGAGGCTGCGCTTACTGGCGAATCAAACGCAGTTGAAAAACACAACAAGAAATTGAGCACAAAAGTTGTGCTCGCAGAGCGGGCAAACATGGTGTATGCCGGGACATCGGTGGTTCGTGGAAAGGCAACAGCTGTGGTTGTGGCAACTGGTGTACACACAGAACTTGGAAAGATTGCGACGTTAGTAAAAGAAACTAAGGATGTAAAAACTCCATTGCAGCAACAAGTGCATCGACTTGGTCAAATGATTACGGTTCTGGTTGCAATTGCTGCGGTTGGGATTTTTGTGGTTGGTGTATTGCAAGGCCGTGAATTGGTTGATGTCTTCTTGATTGCGGTTGCGGTTGGTGTTGCGGCGATTCCAGAGGGGCTTATTATTTCATTGACTGTGATTCTAACCGTTGGAATGCGCAGGATTTTGGCTCGGCAAGCATTAACACGGCGACTGGTTGCGGCAGAAGGGTTGGGGTCTGTTTCAGTAATGTGTGTTGATAAAACCGGAACCATTACGGCCGGACAAATGCATGTGACAGACACAGTGCTTAGCGCGGAGATGTTTGGTGAAAAACATAATGATGAGCATAAGTCGTTATTGCTTACTACTGGAGCATTGTGTACTGAGGCAGAAATTGTGCGAGCAAAGCGACTCAGTGAAATGAGTTTTCGTGGAGAGCCGACTGAAGTTGCGTTGATTAAAGCGGCTGCAGAGGCTCGACTGTATAAGGATGAATTAGAGGCAAAGCAAGCTAGGTTGGCAACGGTAGCGTTTGATCACGCTAGAATGTACATGGCCACATTGCACAAGGGAAAGACCAAAAACGTTGTGTATGTGAAAGGTGCGTTAGAGTCTGTGTTGAAGATGTGTGACAATCGCATGTCTTCTGGGCGAGTGAAGAAGTTGAATACAAAGGCTCGACATCAAATTGAGCATCATGAGCAGCGCATGACATCTCAAGGTTTGCGTGTGTTGGCTATTGCGTATGTGGAGGTTCCAAAAACTCGTAAAACACTTTCTGCAAAGCGCATGCCAAAGCTCACGTTTGTGGGATTGGTGGGAATGCAAGATCCAGTTAGGCCAAGAGTTGCTGAAGTGATTCAAAAAGCAAAAGAGGCTGGTGTGAGAACCATGATGATCACTGGTGATCATGTGCTGACCGCAAAACACATTGCAGAGTCTGTTGGATTGTCAGTGGGGAAGAATGCGTTTTTCACTGGCGCGCAATTGGATGAGATGAGTGATGAGAAGCTGAAAAAGGCCGTGGCAAAAGCTGCGGTATTTGCGCGTGTAGAGCCAAGGCATAAGATTAGGATTGTGCAGGCCTTGCAGGCCAGTGGGGAAGTGGTGGCTATGACTGGTGATGGTGTGAATGATGCGCCGGCGATTAAAGCGGCAGATATTGGCATTGCGGTTGGGTCTGGAACAGATGTGGCGCGTAATGTTGCGGATTTGGTGTTGCTGGATAACAACGTCTCAACAATTGTGTCTGCAATTG
Organism: uncultured Gammaproteobacteria bacterium; assembly: GCA_964480225.1. GTDB lineage: Bacteria > Patescibacteriota > Patescibacteriia > Magasanikbacterales > JBBTQS01 > CAYZOG01. Next base: position 25,851 of record CAYZOG010000006.1, read on the forward strand.
AGCAGGGGAGAATCATCTTTGCGAATATCAGGAAGGTGGTGTTGTATCTGCTTTCAAACATGTTTACAGAGGTGATTTTGGTGGTTGGTGCGCTGCTGGTCTTTTTGCCGCTTCCAATCACAGCCGTTCAGATTTTGTGGATTAACTTTGTGACTGACGCGTTTCCAAACATGGCACTTGCGTTTGATCCAGGGGATAAGGGTGTGATGCATCGTCCGCCACGTCGTCGTGGTACGCCAATTGTGGATAAGGAAATGAAGATTGTAATTTTCATTATCAGTATTGTGGCGGATCTGTTGTTGTTTGGGTTCTTCCTCAGTATTTACGCTT
>CAYZOG010000007.1:0-9875 GCA_964480225.1 uncultured Gammaproteobacteria bacterium
ATTGGTAAGTGAAGTAGCCACATTCTGGCTAAAATTTGTGATCTTTGGATTTGTGGTTGAGGGAGCAATCATGCTAATCAACAACCTACTCATTTGGTCATTGCAAAGTTTCATCCTGCTCACTGGATACAACGGCTTCCTCAATAGTTACTTTGTGAACATGGGGTGGACCACAGTTAGGGATGTGACGAACCTTTTCTTTGTGGTGATCTTGTTGGTTATTGCATTTGCGACTGTTTTACGAGTTTCCTCATATCAGTATCAGCAACTCCTGCCAAAGTTCGTCATTGCAATCTTCTTAGTGAACTTTAGTAGAACAATTGTTGGAATTGCCATAGATGCCTCCCAGGTCATCATGACCACGTTTGCGGCTGCACTGGTTGATGTTGGTGCGGGTAACTTTATTAAGTTACTTAAGATTGATCAGTGGTTACAACCGGCAAATATTCAGAAGGTGGTGACGCAAGGTGGTGATGCATTGAAAGATGCAGCCGGAAGCAGTTTTGCTAACAGTGCGGTTGATGCGCTAAGAAGTATTACTCCAATTGATAACTATGTTGGTTTGGTGCTTACTTTGGCAATTGGATTTTTCACATTGACCGTGACATTGACCATGTTGATTATCTTGGTCTACAGAATTGTGGCACTTTGGATTTTGATTATTTTGTCACCGCTAGCGTTTTTGATGAGTGTGCTTCCGTCTACTCGTCAGTATTTTTCACAATGGCTAACCATGTTGGTGAAGCAGTTGACTGTTGGTCCAGTGCTGATCTTTTTTGTCTGGCTGGCGCTGTCCACGGCCCAACAAAACGCAGATACATTCAACCTAAAAGACACTGACGATTACATCAGTACGTTCTCAGAAATTGTTAAGTCAGGGAATAATCCAAATGCAAAAGCAGCAGATACAGAGATTTCTAAGTGGGATAGTCTTTTGGGATATTTCATTAGTATTATTTTGTTGATTGCTGGTGTTAAGTTTGCAGGAAGTATGAGTGGTGGTGCGGCCGCAATTGCATCTAAGCTTACTGGATTTGGAAAGAAGGGGGTCAATGCAGGATTTGGGTATGCAAACAAATTTGCACAAAGCGGTGCAGCGCCAATTATTAAGAAAGCTAGTGGTGCTGTAGAGACGGTGACAGGCGCCGCGATAAGTTCGCCAGTAAATGCCTATATCGCAAGGAAACAACTTGGTCTTGGTGATAGCTTCAAAGATGGATTTTCTCCTGGTGCACAAGCTGCAGCAAGGGAGGCTGTATCAGATCGTATTAAAACCACACCAATCATTGGTAACTTCTTCAAGTCTGATAAAGAGGTTGAGAAAGACAAGACCAAACTTCAGCGATACGCTCGTATTAAGCATGGTAATGCTAGCGAGCTTGGTACTAAGGAGCATTCAGACATGGAGGCAATTATTGGAGAGCAGGAGACTCCTGGCTTGAAGGGTGCTGGTGCTAAACAGATTCTTGAGGCTCTTGAGAAAGAGAAGAAGAAAAATAATGGGGTGGTTCCTCAGCGACCAAATGCTAAAGATGAGGAGACAAGAACAGCTGAGAACATTGAGTCATACGCCAAGCATGAGAAATACAAGAGAGAGGCTCTTGGCAAACTTGATAAGGCTATTCCTGGTGATAAGGATGATGAAGAAGTTAAGGAGGCAAGAAAAGAAGCTCAAGAGCATATTAAAAACGGTAAGTACGAAGAGGCCCTTGAGATTATCAAGGATTATGAAGATGGTGCGGATTCTGATGGAGATGATGGAGATGGTCCAGATGATGGTGGTTCAGGTCCTAGCCCAAGCAAGCCAGATCCTAACCAAGGTCCTCCACGAGGCGGAGGCGGAGGTGGTTCTGCTGGTGGTGGCGGTGGAGCGCCAAGTGCTCCAAACCCAACCAGCCCTAATGCGCCAAGTGCTCCAAGTAAGCCAGATCCTAACCAAGGTCCTCCGGTTGCGTCAGCAGAAGCTGTGGCTGATGTAATTGATCTTGCCGCAGAAAGAGAAAAGAGAGCAGCAGCTAAAGCAGGAGCAGGAGAGCAATCAGGCTCACAACCACAACCAGGAGAAGTAAACGCATCAGAAGTGGTGGTTAATGCGTCAGATGCACAAGTAAACTCAAACACTGCAGAGGTGACAGGGCAGGTTGATGCAGATGTTAACGCTGAGGTTGAAGCGCCAGAAGTTGATGTTGCAGCTGCGGCAGCTACAACACCAGCAGGAGCTCCAGCAGAAAGTTCTGGTGCCGTAAGTGCAGCAGTAAATGAAGGTGCTGAAGTGATTGATATTGCACAGGCAAGAGAAAAGAGAGCAGCGGCAAAGCAAGCAAGTCAGCCAGCAGCAGATGAAGGAATCAGTGCACAAGAAGCAGTGAATCAGATTACTGCAGAGCTTGCCGCACTTAAGCAAGAGGTTGCATCAGGTGCACCAAAGAGCAAAGAATCAGCAGTAAACGCGGTAAGTAGTGGATTTGCAGTTGGTGGTGGAGCACCAATGAGAAGCGCGCTTGAGTCAAACACTGGAGGTGTGGTTGCTGATGTGATCAAGGCAATCAAGACTCCAGCAGTGCTTGGCATGCTGAAGAAGAACATGTTGGCGGCCGTTCGTGCAGCAGGTAAGGATGATGATGCAGCAATTGCAGAGGTGCAAGCAAACATGGGTTCAATCATGAAGACACTCCAAGGAAATGATCTACTGATGAATGGAGTAAGAAATCACATTGATGGAGAGATCAGCGATCTTGCTCGACTGGTTGATGAGAAAAAAGCAGCATAAACATAACGTAAGGAGGAATGGCATTGCAGTACAGCACAATTGATCAGTTGCCTCAGGTAGTCCAAGACTACCTGAGTGCAGACGAGCTTGCGTACATCAACTCCGCGATTTTTGAGGCTAATCAAATTCCGCAGGAGCAACGTAGAAAAGTGTTGGATGTTGTGTTGGAAGTTTTCTTTAAGAAAACAACTGTGGAGCAATTTCCTGGAAGGCTCGCTAGGGTGATGATGAAAACTGATCAGGAGATTGGTCCGTTGGCTACAGAGTTTGCAATGCGTGTGTTTTATCCAGCAAGAGATTTTCTAGGTCCGGTTGCAGATTTGGCGCACCATTGGGATGCGGTTGCAGCAACTAAGACGTACGACTCAACAGGGGATCACTTTAGTATTGCGGCTGAGCCTAGAGAGAAATATATTGCGCGGGTTGCAAAGACTCGTCCGGCGGAGCTCAAAACTCCGGCGCAAAAAGAAGCGTACACAAATTTGGTAACTGAGTTAGTTGATGCAGGTGACGCTAAGTTTGACGAACCTTCTGTCGTAGCAAAACTAAAAGACCTGGGAGCAGAATCAGCACTTGAAGATTTGAAGCGCGCACTTGGTGAGCATAATCACATGCAACGCGTTGCAAAGCCCGTGCAAAAACCCAAAGCAAAAAAGACTAAATCCAAGAGTGAGGGGATTGAAAAAGATGTGGCACAAGCTGCAAAAACAATCACTAAAAAACTTGGAGCTTCTGCTGGAGCACACGCACCGGCAGAGCAGGAATTACGTTCTGCAATTAGTGAGCAAATTGGAAAGCAAGTTTCTGGTGTTGATCCAGTGCAACTTGATCCAATTATCTTGTCTAGAGTCAAAGGGGTTAGAGATGCTCGTCAGCTGACAGAGGCAATCATGGGATTGAAGAATGCTAATGGTGATGCGATTGATGGTGATACTGCAATGTCTATTGTGATGATTGTGGAAGAAGCAATGGCATCTGCGCCAAAACCAAAGCATGTAAAACCAGAGAAGAAGGCTTCGGCAAAACCAAAGAAGGCTAAGACTGATGATGTGTTTGTAAATGCTGTTGGGAGAAGATCAAAAACAAAAAAACAGCCAAAGCAGTTGGAGACAATTGGCACAGATCATTTGTTGCAAACACAAGAGGCTGCACATCCAGAAGAGAAAAAGCCTGCTGCGCCAGCTCCAAAACCAGCTCCGGCTCCAGTGGCTGCGGCCGCACCTACGCCAAAGCCAGATATTCCACAACCAGAGACTAAGCGATTAACAGATGTCAGAGCAACGCAAGCGCTCACCGGACCAGTGCAAGAAGTGGAGCAGATGCGTGTGATTGATTTTAGAAGAAGTGCGCAAGATCCAGAGACAAGAATGGAAAAAGTATTGTCTGCAATTGATAGAATTGGGCAGGAGAATTATGTGGATAAGATTCAGGCAATCTTTGCGTGGAGACGATCAGAGCCATATCAGCTATATGAGCAGATGCTGATTCAGGCGCTAAGCACAGGGAAGACAATGGCGGACTATATTAGTGCGCAGAATAAGGCTCGTAAGCCGGTGCTAGACGCGGCTGAAGTAGAAGCGGTGATTGCGGGAAACACACAGCTAGAACAATGGTAATATGCCAGACCGTTTTGTGATTCCACAATTTATTGATGAGGAGGCAAAGATTATCGGGCCGGTCACGGGTCGTCAGTTTGTGATATTATTAGTAGGAGGAATGCTAGAGTTTATTATTTTCAGCTTGGCAGACTTCACATTGTTTTTGCTTCTGGGAATTCCGGTTGCAATGATGTCGTTGGTGATGGCGTTTTTGAAGGTTCGGGGGCAAAAGTTTCATTATTTTTTGTTGAGCTTTTTGCAAAAGGTAAGACGGCCAAATGTGCGAGTGTGGCAACATTCAGCAGATACGGTTGTGGTAGTGAAGACGCAGAAGAAAAAGCCAGCTGCAAAACCAGTGCCGCAAGTTCAACAAAAGAAACCAATCACTACTGGACGACTCACAGAGTTGTCGCTTGTGGTAAATACGGGTGGTGTGTATAAGCCAGATGAAGAGTAATATGCGTTCAAAAAAACTCGCAAACAAACCAGTGAAAAGAAGTACGCAGCGGTATCTTGATATTGCGGAGGTGAAGGATAATACTGTTGTGCTGAAAGATGGAACATTGCGCGCCGTGCTGTTGGTGAGTAGTGTGAACTTTTCATTGAAATCTGAGGATGAGCAAAATGCGCTGATCAGTTCTTATGTTGGATTTTTGAACAGCTTGGATTTTCCATTGCAGGTTGTGATTCAATCTCGAAAGTTGAATATTGAAAACTACTTGGAGCGCTTGAAAGAATCCCAGAATAGTCAGAAAAATGAATTGTTGCGAATGCAAATTGCAGACTACCGATCATTTGTGAATGAGTTGGTTGAGCTTGGTGAGATTATGAGCAAGCGGTTCTTTGTGGTTGTGCCGTATGATCCGCTTTCAAATCGACAGAAAGGATTTTTTGCGAGAATGAGTGAGGTGTTGCGCCCGGCAAGAACCATTAAACTGAAAGAAACAAAGTTCCAAAAGAGAAAAGAGGAATTGGATTCTCGTGTGCGTGCGGTGAGTTCTGGAATTGCTGGAATGGGGCTTGAGGCGGTAAGGCTGGATACGCAAGGATTGATTGAGTTGTATTACAACGTGTACAACCCAGATACGTTTATGACAGAGAAAATCGTTGATGTAAGTCAGTTGCGACTGGAAACCTAGTATGGCATTTCAACCAATTGGAAAAAACAAGAAAGGGCAACAGCCGCAGATGGTGGCTGATGAGAAGGTTCGGTCAAGTAAACGCACTAAAGCTAAGCGCGAATCTCTTCAGGTGCTTGAGCAGGAGAAGACATTCCGCAGTGGAGTGGTGAACATTCAGGATTTGATTGCGCCGCCGGCAATGAAGGTTGATTCTTCATATGTGCTGTTGGGTGATACGTACATTAGAACGGTGTTTGTGGTGACCTATCCGCGATACATTAGTGTTGGGTGGTTTGCGCCAATCATTAACTTTTCTAGTACGTTGGACATTGCGATGTATTTTTATCCGGTGCCAACGCAGGTGGTGTTGAAGCAGCTGAAGAACCAGTCCGGAATTATGGAGGCGCAGATTATTTCTGATGCGGAGAAAGGTGCGCCGCGTGATCCGATTCGTGAGACGGCGTTGCGAGACATTGAGCAGTTGCGAGACGCGTTGACGCAGGGGATTGAAAAGTTTTTCCAGTTTGCGTTGTACATCACGGTGTACTCAAAGGATAAAGATGAGCTCGACAAGATTACGGGTGATATTGAGTCTGTGTTTGGGTCTAAGTTGATTTACTCTAAGCGAGTGTTCTTCCAGGCTGAGCAGGGATTTAATTCTACGATTCCGCTTGGTAATGATGAGCTGATGGTGACGTTTAACATGAACAGCTCACCAATTGCGGCGTCATTCCCGTTCATTTCTTCTGAGTTGACCAGTGAGAATGGAATTTTGTATGGAATTAACCGGCACAACAACAGTTTGATTTTGTTTGATCGGTTCTCATTGCAAAACGCTAACTCAGTTGTGTTTGCGAGTTCTGGTGCTGGTAAGTCGTATGCGGTGAAACTTGAGGTGTTGCGAAGTTTGATGCTTGGAACTGAGGTGATCATTATTGACCCTGAAATGGAGTACAAGCATTTGGCTGATGCGGTTGGTGGAACGTTTGTGAACATTTCTTTGGCCAGTCAGTCTAAGATTAACCCGTTTGAGTTGCCGCGGCCGGTTGGGCAGGAGATTGATATGGAGGACATCATCCGTAGTGCGGTTATTACGGTGAAAGGTTTGATGCGATTGATGTTGGGTGATCTGACTCCAGAAGAGGACTCATTGCTGGATCGTGCGATTTTGGAGACATACGCTAAGAATGACATTACACCAGACGCTAATATTGAAACTGTCGAACCTCCGATCATGCAGGACTTGGCGGACATTTTGAGTGGAATGGAAGGAACGGACAGTTTGTTGGAGCGATTGAAGAAGTATACTGAAGGAACATTTTCTGGGTTGTTTAACTCACCAACAACAGTGGATATTAACAATCCGTTGATGGTGTTTAGTGTGCGTGACCTTGAAGATGAGCTGCGACCAATGGCGGTGTATAACATCATCAACTTTATTTGGAACGTGGTTCGGTCAGATATTAAGAGACGATTGTTGGTGATTGATGAGGCGTGGTGGTTGATGCAGCATGAGGATTCTGCAAAGTTTATCTTTGCGCTGGTGAAGCGTGCGCGTAAGTATTACTTGGGAGTGGCAACAATCACGCAGGACGTGAATGACTTTTTGACCTCTCCGTATGGGCAGGCAATTGTGACCAACTCTTCAATGCAGTTGTTGTTGCGTCAGTCTCCGGCCGCGATTGATAATATTCAGAAGACGTTCTTGCTGACAGAGGGGGAGAAGTACTTGTTGTTGGAGAGTGCGGTTGGTGAGGGAATTTTCTTTGCTGGTAAGCGACATGCTGCAATTAAGATTGTGGCAAGTTATACTGAAGACCAGGTGATTACTACAGACCCTCGGCAGTTGATTGAGATTGAGGAGGCTCGTAAAGAATTAAATGCGGCTCAAGGTGGTAACGAACCTCCTGCTGAGGCTGCACCGCAAGCATAACGTAAACACATATGCAAAATAAAACATGGATTTGGGTCAGTGTTGGAGTGGTGATTGTTGGAGTTGTGGTTTGGCAACTTGCTTCAATCTTGTTGAGTTCAGACCCAGACGCTGCAGAAAACCCAGAGATTGTAGATCCAGAAACTGGTGAGGTGATTGAGACCAGTGATGGTTTGCGTGTGGCAGACACTGTGGAGAGCACACCAGATGAATTGCGTGAAGCGGTTGCTGAGGTTAATGAGACCGCAGACGCGGTTGTGGGTGGTGGAACTCCAGAACGAACTGAAGATGAAGAGTTGGAGGCAAGCTTGGGTGCGTTTTCTGCATCATTTATTGAGAGAATTGGAAGTTATTCTTCAACCTCTAATTTTTCAAACTTGAAACAGGCAATGCCGCTCATGTCTGATCGGTATCGAGCAAAAACACAGGCGCTGATTAGTGGGTCTGGTGGTCCGGCTGCAGAGTCATTTTCTGTGTTGGCTAGGTCATTGTCTACAAAAGCGCTGGAGCGAGGGGATTCGTCAGCAGTATATGTTGTGACCATTCAGAAAGAGAACACAGATGCTGACGGACAAGTGACTAGAACCTATCAAACTGCAGAAGTTGATCTTGTGAAAGTAGGGCAAGACTGGTTTGTGGATGAAGTACGATGGGGTGCGGAGGGTGACCTCTAATGGTAATGACGAAATCTAAAAACGCATTGGCTTTTGCTAAGGCGTTTTTTGTTTCTTCAATTTTCCCGTTGCATTGTGTTGGGTGTGATGTTGAGGGTGTTGGATTGTGCGCGCGGTGTTTGGAGTGGGGTTCTGCTCCGGAGTTGGTGGAGCGCCCAGGAGTTGATGGTGTATTAGCACTGGGTCCACATGCTAATGTGGTGCTGCAGCGTGCGGTGCATGCGTTGAAGTTTGGGTATGTGGAATCTATTGGTCAGGTTTTGGGTTGTGCTTTGGGGCAGGAGTTTGCGCGACGGTTTCCTGGTGTTTCGCCAGTATTGGTTCCGGTTCCGTTAAGCGCAAAACGTCGATTGGTTAGGGATTTTAATCAGGCGCGTAAGATTGCAGAGGGGGTTGCGAGTGTTTTGCCGGGTGCGCGGATTGCGGATGTGTTGGTTCGGGAAAAAGAGACTGTGGCGCAGGCAACGTTGGGTAGGAAAGAGCGACTAGCAAATGTTGATGGTGCGTTTGCGGCTGTGGATTATTCCAGTTCTCAGGTATGGCTGGTGGACGATGTGGTGACCACTGGGGCCACATTTTTGGCCGCGGCACAGGCGTTGCGGCAGGTTGGGGTGGAGCGAATTTCAGGGATGGTGGCTGTGCATGAAGCCTAATTGACAAAGATGGGCTTGTGCCGTACACTATGGGCTGTACAATACAATTGTATTGGAGAGGTGGCAGAGCGGTTGAATGCACTGGTCTTGAAAACCAGCAGGGTTAATAGCCCTCGAGGGTTCGAATCCCTCCCTCTCCGCACTACAGATGCTAGCAAGTTTTAGAGCGCTAGCATTTGTTATCTAGCCAGGCCACGGAGAGGTGGCTGAGTGGTTGAAAGCGACGGATTGCTAATCCGTTATACGGGTATTCTCCCGTATCGGGGGTTCGAATCCCCCTCTCTCCGCAAAAATAAAACACACCCCAGAAGGGTGTGTTTTGTGTTATACTATTGCCATATGGCAGGTAGAAAACCTCGACAAAAAAAGACAGTAACGCCGGAGCTTCCTGTTGATGAGTCAACAGTGTTGATTGGGTGGCCAATGCCAGAGTTTGAGAAATACACCAGATCAAAGCGTTGGTATTGGGTTGCTGGTGGAGTGGTGGCGCTGGTGCTGCTTTATGCGGTGTTGGACGGGAACTTTTTGTTTGCGTTTTTGACGGTGTTGCTTGCGCTGATTGTGGTGTTTCATGAGATTAAGCAGCCGCGCAATGTGTATTTTACATTGACTGAGACCAGCATCACGCTTGATATGAGTGTGATTCCGCACAAGGAGATTAGTGTGTATTGGCTTGCGGTTAGAGACGGGCAGCTGGTTGCGTACTTTGATTTTAAAAATGTATTTAGGCCTAGGGTTGTGGTGCCAATCCCTGACGAGGTTGTGACAGAGGTAGCCACAGTTTTGGATAGATATTTGGAGCATGACGAGGCAAAAGACAGTATTCCTCGTACAGATTCTTGGGCTCGTCGGTTGAAGCTATAACGATAAATAAAACACACCCCGCAGATGGGGTGTGTTTTGATTTGTGCTCTCGGCAGGAATCGAACCTACATTGCCGGCTCCGCAAGCCGGTGTCCTATCCGTTGAACGACGAGAGCGAATAGCGACGTCAGTATATACAGGATCGGGTAATGTGTCAACGGCCATGGTACAATAGTTTTACTATGAAAATAACCCTGGAAACACCAGTTTCAGAGCTTAAAACTGTGGGTGAGGCGCTTGAGAAGCGCCTGGCTAAGCTTGG
>CAYZOG010000007.1:9975-15895 GCA_964480225.1 uncultured Gammaproteobacteria bacterium
ATTTCTGTTGGTGAGGCAATTACGCAATTGCATTTCCCAGAATCTCCAGAGCGGTTGCAACAGGCACAGTACAGAATGGCGATAGAGGAGTTGCTGCCGTTGCAAATTGCGCAGCTCCAAACCACAAAGGCGTATGCGTCTACTAGTGCGCATCCGGTTAAGTTTCATGAGCAGGCAGTTAAGGATTTTATTGCGTCGCTTCCGTTTACACTGACTGAGGATCAGAAAAAAGCAATTTGGAAAATGATTACACTGATGCAGGAATCTCAGCCGGCTCGGTTGTTGGTGCAAGGTGATGTTGGTTCTGGAAAAACGGTTGTAGCTGCTGCTATTGCGCACAACACGATTGTTGATGGAAAGCGCGTGATGGTAATGGCGCCAACTGCAGTTTTGGCGCAACAACACCTAGCGTCATTTTTGGAGTACAGTATTGGTTGGATTGTGAAGATTGTGTTTTTGAGTGGGGCAAAGAAAGTGATGTACACACCAGAAGACGGGAAGTGGGTGGAGAAAAAGCTGACCAAGAAAACAGTGGCTAAGGCCTTGGCGGAAGCGCACTTGATTATTGGTACGCAGGCGCTTGTGCAGGAATCTGTTGCGGTTTCAAATGTTGGTTTGGTGATTGTTGATGAGCAGCATCGGTTTGGTGTGGCGCAAAGAAGTGTGTTCCAATCTCAGGCAACTGATGGTAGCATGGCGCATTTGCTTTCATTGACTGCGACACCAATTCCAAGAACATATGCGTTGATGGTGTACGGGGATCTTCAGGTGGCCAAGATTCTAACCAAGCCAAAAGGAAGAAAGCCAATTCTTACCAAGCTCATGACACAAAAGAACCGGGACAAGGCATACAAGTTTGTGCAAAAACAATTGGACGCTGGGCATCAGGCGTTTGTGGTGTGTCCGTTGGTAGAGGATTCTGATGTGCTGGGTGTAGCATCTGCAACAGCAATGCATGCAGAGCTTTCCGCTGGAGAACTTAAGAATTACAACGTTGGTTTGCTGCATGGAAAACTTAAACCAAAAGAAAAACAACTGATCATGGATCAGTTTGCATCTGGTGAGCTGGACGTTTTGGTAAGTACTGCGGTTATTGAAGTTGGTGTGGACGTGCCAAACGCAACCGTAATGGTAATTGAAGATGCGCAGCGGTTTGGGTTGGCGCAACTTCACCAGTTCCGTGGACGAGTAGGAAGAAGCAGCAAGCAATCGTATTGTGTGGTTGGTGCAGAGCAAGCAGGGAAGACCGCACAAGAGCGGCTAGAATATTTTGTGCAAACCACAGATGGTTTTGCGCTTGCAGAGTATGATCTTAAGCAGCGCGGCCCAGGAGAAGTATTTGGAAAAGCACAAAGTGGATTTTTGAATTTCAAATACGCAACTCTGACCAACACAGAACACATGGATGTTGCTCAGCAAATTGCACAACACGTCTTTGCGGCTGGGATCACATTGCACACCATACCAAACTTTCCAGTGCACACCATTGCAAGCGCACACTTAGAATAGTTGTTTGATCTGACTAACGTGTTTAATGCTTTGCGCAGAGTGCACAGGAGAAAGTGAAAGTGTTTTTGCTTCTTGCTCGCGCTTCCCGCTCAGTTTCACTTGCCGAACCTCGCCACCTAATCCAATCTCACCAAACGCAACCGCCGCAGTAGGGAAGGCAACGTCCTGAAGACTACTTACAATAGCACACGCCACAGCAAGATCTGCTGCTGGTTCTTTTATTTTCATTCCACCAACAATGTTTACGTGTACGTCGTATTGATCTAGCGGAAGCTTTGCGTGCTGGGTAAGTACAGCAATTAACAGCTGAAGCCTATTCAAGTCAAAACCACTGGCGCGTCGTTGCGGATAACCAAATGATGTTTTGGTTGCTAGTGCCTGAACCTCAACAAGCAGTGGCTGCTTTCCATCAATGATAATTGTAAGGATGGTTCCAGGAGATTGTGTTCTGTCTGTAGTAAGGAACGCTGCTGTTGGATTAGTGACAGGTTGCAGACCTTCTTCTTTCATTTCATACAGAGAAATCTCGTCAGTAGATCCAAAACGGTTCTTCACACTGCGCAGCACACGCATCTGGTGATGCTGATCACCCTCAAGATACAACACTGCATCCACCAAGTGCTCCAGTGTTTTTGGACCTGCAACAGCTCCATCTTTAGTAACGTGTCCAACAACCACAATCGCCGTACCAACAGATTTAGTAACTTCTAAAATACTGGCTGTACACGCTCTGATCTGACTCACGCTGCCAATGTCACCTGACACCGCACTTGAGCCAATGGTTTGAATAGAATCAATAATCGCAACAGGTGGGTGTTCTTTTGTGATGGTCGCCAAGATAGATTCGCAATGCGTGTCATGAATGGTATTGAGCTCAGCAATGCCAAGCCTCCCGGCGCGCAACGCAATTTGCTCTAATGATTCCTCACCGGAGATGTACAGTGCGCCTGGAATAGCTGCTGCAAGCCGGAGGAGGAGAGTGGACTTTCCAACTCCAGGATCACCGCCTAATAACACAAGCTCTCCGGGAACAAGCCCACCACCCAACACGCGATCCAATCCAGAGTCCGCAGTTGCAATTCTCTTGGTTGCGCTAACATCAACATCTTTGATATTAGTCGGTGTCTTGGCTGGAACTTTACTTCCCACAGCTGGGGCGTGAGGCTTTGCTTGTTCTGACACTGCCTCAGCAACGGTGTCCCATTTGCCGCACTGCTCACAACGCCCAATCCACTTAGGGAATTGGGCGTCACAATTACTACAGCTGAAAATAGTTGTTTTTGCCATGCTTAAAATGCTACGTGAACTGCGTACACCGTTGGTTGCTTAGGGTGCCCCGGGTTTGCGTCAGCCCACTCTTTGGTAGCTTTATATTTTGATGTTTTGATTTTACTACGATACCAGTTACTCATCACTTTGTCAGCTTGTGCTCCGGTATGATTTCTAGAAAATGAATGTGAGAACCGGGCAGTTCCGCTGCTGTCTCTACCAACATAGGTTAGCCAGTGGTGAAAGTTGTCGCTTGGTTTGTACGCCGGCTCTTGGTTGTAGTTTACTTTGATATGCACAACCATTCCAATCTTAAGAGATTGCTGTTTCCCAAGTTGATCAAGTGTCATTCCAGCAAACGCGTTGTTACCTTTACTGTCTTTAACTACTGGCAACGTCCTGTGTAGCTGGTTTGATCTGGTAACTTTTGGTGAGTCAGCTTTACGAATAAGCGCATGAGCAAACTGCAAACATTTTCCTTTCCATTTGGCGCGCAGTGTTTTCATGCTTCCTCCAGATTCTTTTACAAGTTCTTCAAAAGCAGCATCCAACTTTGCCACGTTACCGTCCTCACCAGTATTTCCGGCCAGTGTAATTTTGTCATCACGAGCCAGGGTTGGATCTGATTTTACTGCGTCCTCAAACACACTTAGCGGTGCACCAGCATACATTTCTTTTTCCACAATATCCAACGCTATTGGCCTAAAGTTAACAGTATCTGGATTTACAATCGCCAGAATAGAGTACGCACCATAGGCAAGTGCAACACCAATGATTGCTCCAGAGATCATGTCTCGTGCACTACCAACTTGCGCAGCATTACCTGCGGCCATTGCATATCGGGCACCACCGGCCATGATTACAATAATCGCAATCAGCACAATCAACACCAATGACAAATCAAAAATACCAACAATGTATTCTCCTAAAAACTTAAATGAAAACGCTCCGCCCTCAGCAATAGGATCAGACAATTTAAGACCGGGGATAGGAACATTAAGTTCTGGTGCTTGTGCAAGAAGATTCATATTACTCTACAGTTCCCTCTAGTGTTTTAAACTTGGTCTTACATTTTCCTTTGCATTCTTTGTACCAGAATGTGTTAGGTGAAGCACCACTACCTAGACATTGTGTGTAGGTTTTATCTACGCCACCTTTACTGATACAACTCTTGTACTTATTTTTTCCACCAACTTTTGATCCAGCAAGACAACAACCATTTCCAGTAGGGTATCGACGTCCAAGGCTTTTAAAACATCCACCAGCTTTGTATTGGAAATGCATGGCATCCCTGTGTGCTGTTGCGCCAAGCCAAGACCATCCATTCTTGTAGAAGATGTCAGCAACTTCTTTTGGAATGTCGGTGTACATTGGTTTACGATCTGGATTTTCTCGTGATCTAACATCAATCGCAAGTCCAATTGAGTGCATGTCACCAGACAATCGATCTGAGGTGTTGCCATGTAGGTTCTTCAACAAGCGAGTAAACAATCGCAACTTTTTCCCATTGTTGTGCACGACCCAGGTTTCAGATCGTTTCTTGGGTGTACCATCTTTGTTTACACAATGCTTTGCAACAATGTTGGAAACAGTTCCATGAGATTGTACATATGCACCAGCGGTGTAGAATCGTGAAACCCAAGATTTTGCCGCAGATGATTTTACACCTTGGAGTTGCTGCCCAACTTTAACCAATGATGGTGCTGCAACTTTATGGATTGGTCGTTTCTTCCCAAGGAAATTTACGTAGGTGATATATTCGCCAGCAAAATATCTATCAATGCGTTTTGATCCTGAGTACTGCGGCACGCCAGGGAAGTAGGTCTCCACCATACATTTGTTTCCCTTGCTTGGCACTTGTTCAAGATTGAACTTGGGGAAGGAGGTAATCGGAACGATGTGACATTGCCCAGCAAGTTCTTCACCAGGATACGATTTGGTTACTGTGCTTTTCCCTGAAGTTGGAACAGCAGTTACTTTTACAGTTGCTGCTGGTGGCTTGTCTCCACCAGCATCTCCACCATCATCATCGTCCGGGGCTTTATTAGCTGGATCTGCTGGATCATCATCATAAATGTCGAATTTAGTGAACTCTTCCAGCTCAACACGTTCAACACCACCAATACTCAGTCCGCCAAACTCGGTAAGATCTGGATCAATCACATACAAGATGGTGTAGCTTCCAAGTGCAATGGCAATTCCGACCAAACTATATTGAATAAAACTTTTTGCAGTTGATACTCTATCTTGGTTTCCAGCAGAGAATGCATACACCAGTCCACTCGCAATCAACACCACCGCACCAATGATCACAATAAATCCAATTCCAAAATCAACCATTCCTTTTACATACTCTCCAAGAAATGGAATTGACTCAGAACTGACATTGTCAGAGAACTGAATCGTTGGAATGTCGATGTTTAGATTTGGCTTTACTGGATCTGCCATATTATTGTGCAGCAACTTGCTCAAGAATCAGAGATTGAAGTGTGTTGATTGAAACAACACCATCAAGCGGCTCTTCATTAAGATAAAAGAATGGGGTAGAGGCAATGCCTCGTGCTTTGGCTTGTTGTGTTGTTCTGTCGAGCACAATATCTGTAGCTCGCGCATCAAGACAGGCAGCAAATGCATCTTCTGGAACTCCTAGATTAACAGCAAGATCAGTGAAGTCTGTTGTGAGGGTAAGATGCGGTCCTTGCGCAAACAATGTTCCAGCATAAGACCAAAACACACCGTGTGGGACACTACATCGTGCTGCAATGTGGGCTGTTCTGTATTCGGCAACAACATCACCATGTTCTGGAAGGTCCTTCCACACAATGCGCATAGTTCCTTCTGGAAGGCGGTTGTACACCTGCATCAATCGTTCAAAACCAGTCACACAAGACTGACAACCAAAATCCATAAACGCAGTAACCGTAACTTTGGCATCTTCAGGGCCAAAGATTGGGTCATCTGGTAAAATGTCCGGCGCACCAGTCACCAGCGGCTGCGGAGTAGGAACGTGTGTAGGCTGGTTGTCTGCTGTGGTTCTAAACACCCACGCCATGGCAAGAGCAGCAGTTGCGACAAGAAGGACAATCAAGCTAAAAAATCCAAGGTGGCGTGACTCCATATTATTTCAACTTCATTTGGTTTA
>CAYZOG010000007.1:15995-23434 GCA_964480225.1 uncultured Gammaproteobacteria bacterium
TGCGCTTCTGTATCAAAGTTGTACAACACGTTTGCCCCATCTGGGAATTCAACAATCGCTTTGTCAGTTTCATTGCTCCATGCAACATCAGTTGCGTTTGGCAGTGGAGTCTCATTAAGTGGCCGGCTCACGCCGTCTGCGCCAACTTCATAAAAGAATCCCTCTTCAGGGTCATAATAACTTGGTCGCCCCACATCATTTAGCACAACATTGGTTGCGTCCTCAGAAACCAACTCAAGTGTTCTTGTTGGTCCGCCCTGGGCAGTGTCAGTTACTACTGGGTCTCCGTCAGGAAGAGAGGTATCTGTGGTTTCCTGATCAATCACTGTGGTGTCAGAAGGGTCTCGTTCACCATCAGCTGTGGTCAGTCCACCTCCAGTCGTGGTTCCGGTTTCGGTCTCTGTGGGAATTTCTGGGGCAGGTTCGCTCCTAAAAAAAACAAAATACAGACCAGCGGCAATTCCAATAGTACCGGTGATCAGGGCAATCACGCCTAAAAGTTTTCTTCTGTCCATATCGCACGGTTGTTACACCAGTGCTACGGTATTGTTTACGCGTTTAACAGTTACCGAACCTTCTGAAGTAGTGGTCTCGGCAAGTCCGTCAGTAAGCACTGGGAGAACTTCATTCTCAATCATAGTATACACTGTTCTCCCTAGTTGTGGCGAGCTTGCAGCGTGCTTTCCAATCCAATTTGCAACGGATGTGTGCATGGTCACGTCCATGCCTTGTTTTTTAAGTTGTGTCACGTACTGTTTTAGTGCTTTTCTGGCAATTGCGGTACAGGTTTTTTGATCCAGTTTTTGGAAGTGTGCAATGGTATCAATTCTGTTGAGCAGCTCAGATCGCACAATAGTTTTGAGGTGTGCTCTCACCTGATCATTAGTCGTTACCGAACCTTCCCCAAACCCAATTGAGCCGCGTGACAATTTGTCCGCACCAGCAGATGTGGTGAAGATGATTGTGGTGTGAGAACAATCAATGGTCTTTCCTGTTGCATCTGTAATTACACCAGTGTCCAAAATTTGCATGAACAAGTTTTGTACATCTGGGTGTGCAGCATCAAATTCGTCCAAAAGAAGAACGGAGAACGGTTGGCGACGCAAGCGGTCAGAAAATGACGTTGTGTCTCGGTACCCAACATATCCAGCAGGGGATCCAATCAGCTTAGAGATTGCGTATCCTTCTTTAAACTCAGACATGTCTAGCGAGATCAGTGCTTTTGGATCTCCATACACTGCTTCTGCAATTACTTGTGCACTGTGGGTTTTCCCAGTTCCGCTTGGGCCAACAAACAACAGTGATGCCATTGGTCGTTTGCGCACGTGCAATCCTAGCAATCCTTTACGCAGCGCAGTGTGAATATTCTGTCGAGCAATATCTTGCCCCAAGATGTGTTTATCAATGTGTTTTGCAATTGATCCAAGCTCTGTGCGACGGTCTCCAATAATAGTCTTGTGTGGTCGGCCAGTTCTTTTAGATACAACATGTGCAATGTCTTCTGCAGTGATTGTCGTTGCATTGCGCTTTGCAGATGTTTTTCGTTTTTTGAGTTTGGCTAGTGTTTTTTCAAGCCTGACCTCATACTCCTTCAACTGCATTGCGCGCTCAAAGTTTTCTTGTGCAACTGCTTTTTGTTTTTCGTGTCGGTTGTGCAGCAGCGACTCTTCAACTTCTGCAATCTTGCTATCCAGCGGGTGTGCAGGAGTTTGCGCGGTGATTGCGGCCGCTGCTTCATCCAAAAGATCAATTGCTTTGTCAGGGAAGTGAGACTCTGGAAGATAGCGCACTGCTGTATCAATTGCGGTCTGCAATGCTTCATCAGTGATGTGCACATTGTGGAAGTCTTCATATGATGGCTTCAAGCCACGCAAAATCTCCAACGTCTTTGCAGTGCTTGGTTCATTAACCATGATCTTTCCAAACCGACGATCAAGCGCAGGATCATGCTCAATATGTTTTTTGTATTCAGAAAATGTAGTTGCTCCAATACATCGCAGATGTCCGCGCGCAAGTGCAGGCTTCAGCAGGTTGGCCGCATCAAGAGAGCCATTGGTTGCTCCGGCACCAACAATGGTATGAATCTCATCAATAAATAGAATGGCGTTTTTGTCTCGCTTCAACTCTTCCATCACGGTCTTTAGTCGAGACTCAAACTCACCACGGTACATGGTTCCAGAAATTAGTAGTCCAATGTCCAGCGCCATGATGCGTTTGTTGTGCAGTGCTGGTGGAACATCGCCCTCAACAATTCTTTTGGCCAGCCCTTCAACAATCGCAGTCTTACCAACTCCAGGATCTCCCAACAGTAGGGGGTTGTTCTTGGTCTTTCTGCACAAGATGTGAATCAGTCGTTCAATTTCTGTGTCACGACCAATCACTGGATCAATGTGTTTTTGCTCTTCCTCATTGGTGAGGTCTCGTACAAAATGTTCTAGCTTTGCGGGTGTGCCAACAGGCTGCATTCCAGGAATAGGTCCGGGCGCAGACGTAGAACTCTTTTCTGCCGAATCATCTGATAACGACGCCTGCATGTCATACAACTTACTGCTGCTCTTTAAAATCATGTGCACATATGATGCCAGCTCCGCCAGGTGCTTCATCTTTGTGGCTTTCACTGCACGAGCAATTGCCGCGTTGTTACTTTCCAACATCGCCAACAGCAAATGCTCTGTTCCAATTGCATGATGCTTGTACTGTGTTGCAATCACCACACTTCGTTCAATTGCCTGACGGCTTTCTTTGGCAAACGCAGGGGTTGGCTTGAGTGTTTTGTGTTTTTTTCTGCGCAGTACATATTCTGTCTCAGCTTTGCGATTGAACTTGTACTTCTTCATGAGTTCGCTAGCAATACTTCCACGCTGCGCAGCCAAACCTAACAACAGGTGTTCTGGATACACCGTTGAATATCCCTGCCGAGTGGCAAGCGTGATGGCGTGCTTTAACGCGCCACGGAGATTGTGACTCATTCTATCTACCAGCTGCATATCGTTTCTGTATTACTACGCCATCTTTCTAAGCTTGGCGATTCTGTCTTCTAGTGGTGGGTGAGTGCTAAACCATGATGTTCTTTTCTTCTTGGTTCTAAAAGGAGACTCCAAGAACAAGTGAGCGGTTGCATGGTTTGCGCGCTTCATTGGTTGAGTTTGTTGCCCAATTTTTTCTAGCGCACGTGCAAGTCCTTCAGGGTATCGAGTCAGTAGTGCGCCAGACGCGTCTGCCAAATATTCACGACGGCGTGACACAGCCATCTGAATCAACTTGGCAAACAGTGGAGACAAGATGATCAGCACCAGACCAAGAATGGCAAGTGCTCCAGCACCTTTGCTGTCACTGTCTCTACTTCCATAGAACAAACTTCTGGTGAAGATGTCTGCAACAAGTGACACCAAACCAACCAGCACAATCACAATGGTCATTACGCGGATGTCATAGTTTTGTACGTGAGAAAGCTCGTGGGCTAACACACCCTCAAGTTCTTCATTTTCCAACTTTTCAATTGCTCCAGTGGTTACCGCAATGCTTGAGTGTTCTGGGTCTCGTCCAGTGGCAAACGCATTGATTGCAGGATCATCAATAATGTAGAGCTTTGGAATGGTTTTAATTCCTGCGGTGATACACAAGTTCTCAACCATTCTGTAGACATATGGGTTGTCTGCTTTGGTGATTGCTTTTGCGCCAGAGCTGGACAGTGCAACTTTGTCACCGTTGAAATAACTAAACGACACCATCACCAGTGAGATCAGTCCACCAGTAAACAAGACCACAGACGGATCTGTGCCGTTTACCAAATGCACTGACCACGCAACTGCGGCAATGATCACAATGAACACGCCAATCAGTAGCCAGGTGCGTCGTTTGTTTGCGGCAATTTGATCGTACATTAGAATTGTACTTTTACGTTCTCACGTTCCTTAGCATCAGCAACTTCAAAGAATGCACGAATAGTAAAGTTGAACATTCCAGCAATGATGTTGCTTGGGAAAGTTTCAATCTTGGTATTAAAGTCTCGCACATTGCCGTTGTAGAATCGGCGTGATGCTTGGATCTTGTTTTCTGTGTCAGAAAGTTCGTCCTGAAGCTGAAGGAAGTTTTGGTTAGCCTTCAAATCTGGATAGCTTTCTGAAAGTGCAAAGATAGACTTCAATGTTGATGACAGCATGTTTTCTGCAGCAGCCATTTGTTCTGGTGTTGCGTTCTTGTCGTCATGCACATTCATTGCGGCAGTGCGGGCCTCAGTAACTTTTTGCAATGTTCCTGCCTCATGCGCAGCTGCTCCTTTTACGGTCTCAATAAGGTTTGGAATCAGGTCATATCGACGCTTCAATTGAACATCAATGTCTGACCATGCTTCATCCACGCGGTTCTTAAGCCGAACCAAGCTGTTGTATGCTCCAATCACCCAAAGGACCAAAACGGCCACAACCACTAAAATTACCCAAAAAAGTGTTCCCATATTGTTTGATTTATGTACGGTTTTACCGTATTCTGTAGCTAAAGTATGGGCTGATTAGCCCTGATAGTCAATAGATATGGGATTTCCGGACAACATCTACAAAGCATACGATATTCGTGGGATTTATCCTGCAGAATTGAATGAAGATATTGCGTACGCAACTGCGCGATGGTTTGCAGATATGCGCAGTAAAGAGCTTGAAAAAACTGAAGGGCTGACATTGGTTATTGGGCGTGATATGCGTTTGAGTTCACCAATGATTGCTGATGCGGTGATTCGTGGATTCCGTGAGCAAGGTGCAAACGTGATTGATATTGGACTGGTGAGTACGCCAGTGTTTTATTTTGCAGTTGCAGATGGTGGATATGATGGGGGGATGATGGTGAGCGCGTCTCATAACCCAGCGGAGTACAGTGGGCTGAAGATGGTTCGAGAAAATGCAATCCCAGTGAGCGGAGATTCTGGAATTATGAATTTGCGAGACCTGGTAAAGAGTGGGCAGTTGCCAGATGCGTTTGCAGATGAGGGTTCTGTTGAGGTGGTGGATGGTATGACGGCGCGTGCGACCCAGTATTGTTTTGATTTTGTTGGGCAAGTTGAGTATCCAAAATTGAAAGTGGTGATTGACACGGCCAATGCCGTTGGTGCTCCAGATATGGATGCGTTGTTTGCTGGGCTCAGTTGTGAAGTGGAGAGAATGTTTTGGGA
This sequence comes from uncultured Gammaproteobacteria bacterium, assembly GCA_964480225.1. Taxonomy (GTDB): domain Bacteria; phylum Patescibacteriota; class Patescibacteriia; order Magasanikbacterales; family JBBTQS01; genus CAYZOG01. The sequence goes on from CAYZOG010000007.1 coordinate 21,160, forward strand.
GTTGGATGGAACATTTCCAAACCATGAAGCAGATCCGTTTAAAGAGGAGAACTTGTGGCAGCTAAAAGAAAAGGTTGCTGGGTCACAGGCTGACATTGGAATTGCGATTGATGGAGATGCAGACAGAATTTTCTTTGTCACAGAAAAAGGGAAGGTGATGTCACCAATTGCACTGCGCAGTTTGATGGCAGACATTATGTTGAAAAAACATCCTAAGGCGGGGATTGTGTATGATGTTCGACCAGGACGAACAACCAAAGATGTGATTGAGGCCGCTGGTGGTGAGGCAATTATGGTTCGTGTTGGGCATTCCTTCTTTAAAGAGAAGATTATTGAAACTGATGCGGTGTTTGGCGGTGAAAACTCTGGGCACTTCTTCTTCCGGTTTGATCATGGGGTGTATGATTCAATTATGACCACCACGCTGTTGGTGTTGGCAGAGATGGCAAGTACTGGAAAGACATTGTCTGAGCTTGAGGCTCAATATTTGAAGTATGCGCATTCTGGCGAACATAACTTCAAGGTTGAGTCTGTGGCAGATTCGCTAGAAAAAATTAAATCCCACTTTGATGGCCGTGGAAAGTTTTCTGATTTGGATGGTGTGAGTTTTGATTGTGGGGATGTTTGGTTTAATGTTCGTGGTTCAAATACAGAGCCAAAGTTGCGTGTGAATGTGGAAGGGGAAACTCAGGACGCTGTTGACGCAATGCTTACAGAAATTTCTGAATTAGTTTCATAAAAAAGAACAACCCCTGGCCGCGTTGGCGGTGGGGTTGGTCTGTGGCGGGTTGAGGTGTTGAGTTCTAACCCACCTTGATGAGACATGTCCAGTCCGGCCTATCTTCGTCACTGGGCCACAGGACGATCGTCCAGCAAGTGCGAAGAGTGGTCGGATTTTTCGAATCAGAATTGTCCACCGCGTCATGGATGAGCGTGATGCTGGGGCGGTCCAGTGGGTCAAATGGCCTGGCTGAGTGTTCGTACTTGATTGCACCTTTTGGGATGTTGTAAAACGGCTTTCCGTATACAACGGCGCCGTTTTCATTAAGGCCGACGACCTTTACGGGTACCGTACCTCCCCGCATAAGAACTACTGAGAGTTGTTGGGTTTCCCCAACATCCTCTTCCACCTCTTCCACGTACCTCACGGTGAAGGCTCGGATGTAGTCGGGGGGTTTGGACTCCCCGTTGCCATCCTCTTCAGTCAGGCGCGTCTCGCTAAAGATGATTTCTTTTATTGTGCCTTTCAGGCTCATGAGTTCCTCCTAACTCTTGCGTGTGTTGGCCACCAACAGGAGGCCCGCGACAAATGGATAAACCATGCCGACGCCTTTGCCGACTATGACAATTGTGTTGATCGTTGGTCCGCTTGTTGCAAGTACGTCTGCGTTCCGCATGGGTTCAGCAAACGTAGTGATGATCCAACTTTGCACGTTGGCAAGCTGGTGAATCGACCCCAGCTCAAGTGCTCTTGCTGCTGGTTCAAACGGCACATACAACATCGCCAAGCTGATGGCACAGCAAAGCGCTGCAATCCTGAGCCAGGGCGGGTTATGCTTCTTCAGAAGCATGCCCGTCAGCAAGGTCGTGGCAAACGCCACGGCCACAGTGATGTTGTGCAAGCCGATAGTTGGACCAATGAGGCTGTAGTAATGAACAGACGCCGCAAGTGCGCCTATCACACTCAGCACCTTGGTGACAGCACCCAGCACAGTAAACAGTAGTGCAGGTATGGAGCTGCCCGGTGCGGGCGGCGCCTGCGTTGCGTTTTCCATTTCCCCTCCAAGTCCGCTCTAGTTGATTTCGCGGATGCATTACCGTACTATGAATGTACTAGAAAGTCAATTATGGATTTTGCTAAAACAACAGTAACAATCATGGGGTTGGGTGGATTTGCGCAGGGAAGTGGAATGGCTGCTGCACAGTTTTTGGCGCCAAAATGTAAGCGCGTGATTATTACTGATTTGAAAACAGAGGAAGAGCTTAAGCCGCAGATGGAGAGTCTGAAAGGGTTCGGTAACATTGAGTGGCATCTGGGCGGGCATCAAGAAGCAGATTTTACAGACGTGGATTTGGTGATGCGTAATCCTGATGTTCCGGCTGCAAGTCCGTATCTTGAGTTGGCTCGACAAAATAATGTGGAGATTCATAATGATGTGTCTTTGTTTTTGAAACTGTACGGAACGGAGCATGTGATTGGCGTGACCGGGACTAAAGGGAAGACCACAACTACATATTTGATTCACGAGATTGTGAAGCGGCAATTTCCAGATGC
>CAYZOG010000008.1:0-5114 GCA_964480225.1 uncultured Gammaproteobacteria bacterium
ACTTTATGCGCGAACCTTTTGAAATATGCTGGAGAACGTCTAGACTCCCAACCACCGAGCTTTGCAAACCACAACGGATTAGTGAAGTGGTGTAGTGTAAGCATTACTTTAATTTTCTTTTTTGCGAGCTCATCAAGAACGTTGTGGTAATGCTTGATTGCTGCACGGTCAAACTTTCCTGGCTCTGGCTCAATACGACTCCAGGCAATTGAAAGCCGGTGAATGTTATGGCCAAGTTTTTTGGCCATGGCAAAATCTTCTTTGTATTTATTAAAGTGGTCAGCCCCGTGCTCAGATGTAGTGCCGTCATGAATATTTCCTTCCTTCTCTTCCCACATTCGCCAGTCATTAACTAAGCCACCTTCAACTTGGTGAGCAGAAGTAGAAGCACCCCACAAGAACCCCTTAGGAAAGGTGAGCTTATCGTGATCATGGATCTTGCACGTTGGGCATGATGCTGTGGCTCCGGTGTGTGGCATATTACAACGCAATAAATACTAGGCCGGTAAGAACGCACCCAACCGCGGTTGCGGTGAGGAGTAAACTTTTACCAAATAATTTTTCACCAATGATTTTGGGAAATCGTTTTCCAAGTAGTGCAACAATTACAATTAAGAACACGTATTGAATTCCTTGTAGTGCGTTTACAATTGCTGGGTTCGCCAAAGAGATTGCGTAGAGCAGGGAAATGGATGCAAAAACACCGATTGCTTTATTACTAAGTACCAGCCATTGGAATTTGGTGCGCTTTCGTTTTTTTTCTGTACGAATCGCTTTTCTGATCTCTGGTGAGAACAAGAATAGTAGCGCAACTAGAACCATTCCTAATCTGCTCCACACAAATCCGTCGATGAAGCTTACTTGGGTGAACAAAAGTTTGATGGTGGCAAATGACATTCCGTAAAATGCGCTCGCTACAATCATGACTTCAATGTCGTGGTAGGAGAGGTTTCCTTTTTTATGGTATGCATTCCAGCCGATGATGAATGACCCAAGCATGAGTAGTGCAATAGCAAATGGTACATATGCAGAACCTTCTGGGAGCACTTCAATGCCAATAAAAAATGAAGTGATCAAGGTAAAGATTGGGACAAGCCCGCCAACAAATGGTGCAACGTATGATGCTTGCTGGCGCTTAAGTGATTTGTAGAAGAATAGGGAAGCAATAGAAAACGCCGCACCTGATGCTAGGGCGGTGAGTAGGTGTGCAGGTGCGATCCACGTCACACCAAACGGAACTAGAACTATTGCGAGTCCACTAAACAGGCTCACAACAAATGTGTATGCGTACTCATCTTTTACAGATTGTTGCACCACAATGTGATCTGCAAGAAACACAATTGCGTACAGCAGATGCGCTGCAATAACGAGCATTAACCAAAGCGGCATATCCTCCTAACAATTTGAAAATCTTGTGTAAAGTATACCACAAAATATTGACGAACCATCCTGGTTTTGATTAAATGACCTTCACTTCTCTTGCGTTGTTCGCACACAATTTGTGACCAATTCCGGTTGCGTGTGATTGTGCGAGAGGAGGGTAAATGCCACTTGTAGTGATTCACAACCATCCGTGGTCTCCAGTGACTAGGCAGGCGGGCAGTGTCGGCAATGAGCAGGTCAACAGGGCTTACCAGCAGGCGACATGTGCGTACGTTCGACGGGTCATCCTGAAGGCTGAGATTCCCGGGATCGACAAGATCGAGAAGGTCAGTGTGGTCGTGGGGAGTATGAGGGTTGTTCAGACTGATGGGGTTGTCACCGTCAATGTCGAGCATTTTCTCAGAGCGTACGGCCGCACTGACGAGGACAGGGAGAAGCTGGCCAAGGCAATTGGCGCAGCCATCAAGGAGAAGATGGGGGAACGGATACAGAAGGTGACCACCGCCGTCCCGTGGTTCAGCCCGGACGAGTGTTACGTCACAGTCTGACAAGACAACAATGCCGCTTGCGGTGTGCAAAGATCCAAACCGGTCTTGGGCGCATCGGGGCGGATTTTTGTTTACAAAAACACACCGGAATATTCCGGTGTGTTTTTAGGGTGTACCAGGAGCGGGAATTGAACCCGCGACCTTAGCGTTATGAGTGCTACGCTCTAACCAACTGAGCTATCCTGGTGAATGAGCAAAAACAAATGCTTGCATTTGTTTTTGTGAATGAGCCAGGATGCTACGAGAAGGCCTCATTGGCCGACGAGTTGCTATCCTGAAACTCTTTTATTTAATCGTCACCACCACAATCTCCGGTGGGGTAAGCAATCGTGCACGCGGTCCGGATTCGCCAAGTCCTGAAGTGATCAGAACCGGCACATCACCCCAAGTAGAGATTCCTTTAAAGAATTTCCTTGGAATGATTACGTTTGGATTTCCCAACGGACCAATGAAAGGAAGGCGGATTTGGCCTCCATGCGTGTGCCCAGATACTATCAAATCTACTGCGGTTGGGTCAATACCCTCAGTCTGAGCGTGGGCTAGCCAGGCAAGCACTGTATCTGGGTTGTGTGCCATCACAATATTTGGGTTTGGGTCCTGAGAAATCGCGTTTCCAAAGCTCTCCAAATCCATTTGCCGAGACCATAAATCATCAAGGCCATAAATAGTGAATGGCTGACCCTTAAGATCAATCACTGCACGAGAGTTGTCCATGATAAATACCTGGCCGTGCATTCTGTCATAATACTGCTGTTTCACATTTCCAGTTCTTGCGGTCCAATACGGATTCCCAAGTCCGTGCTCGTGGTTTCCGCTGATCATGAAATGAATGGTGTTGATATCAAACAACGGTTCTAGCCATTTGGTTTCATCTTCAGTTTGGGAACCATCGTTCATGACCATGTCTCCAGCACCAAGTACAAGATCTGCGTCCAGCGCGTTAATCTTGTTTACTACGCGTTGCATAAACCGTTCACGCTTGTACGGTCCAACTTGAGGGTCGGCGTAGAGAACTACTGTGATAGGTTCGGTAAGATCGGCGGCAATGTCCACTTCATACTCTGTGGTCAAGATCAGGCGAGGTTCAATAAAACTTCCGTACACCAATGTCCCTGCGCCCAGGAGTAGGGCAGTGATCAACACAGAACTCATGGTCTTGTGTCGAGCCGCCCATGTAGAAGGATTTCCTCGGTCACGAACAAAAAAACTAGCGAGTATGCTACACACGCTAATTCCCATCACAATAATAATGTCGAAGAAGGTCCCAAAGGTCATAGACCACATGTGTGCCGCGGGAGGGACTTGAACCCTCACGATATTGCTATCACTGGATTTTGAGTCCAGCGCGTCTACCAGTTCCGCCACCACGGCGCTTAAGAATTTGCCCAATTTTTGCTATACTGAGCATATCAACAGCGTCACCATTATGTCGGAAATCATTGCAGTTGTCAACCAGAAGGGAGGGGTGGGAAAAACAACCACTTCTGTGAACCTCGCCGCAGCACTTGCCGAGTCTGGCAAGTTTGTTTTGTTGGTGGATTTGGACCCTCAGGCCAATGCAACCAGTGGTTTGGGGATTAATCACCATGAGCTGGATCACGGCCTGTATGACGCGCTGATTGGGCAAAAATCACTCCATCATGTGATTCATGACACGCCCCATGAGGGGTATCGAGTGGCGCCAGCCACGGCCTCACTCTCCGGGGCGAATGTGGAATTGGTCCATGTTGATGATCGAGAGTTCCAGTTGTACAAAGTATTGATGGAGGCTAAGCATGCGTACGATTACATCATCATTGATTGTCCGCCATCACTTGGGTTGCTGACCATCAATGGGTTGGTTGCAGCGGACAGAATTTTGATTCCAGTGCAGGCAGAATATTATGCGCTGGAGGGGTTGAGTTCGCTATTACACACAATCAATTTGGTTAAAGAGAATTTGAAACCAGAGTTGGAAGTTGCTGGAGCGGTGTTAACCATGTATGATTCTAGAAACAAGTTGAGCAAAGATGTGTTTGAGGAGTTGTATAAATTTTTCCCAAACACAATTTACAGAAGTGTGATTCCGCGCACAGTTAGATTGGCGGAGGCGCCAAGTTTTGGAAAAACAATTTTGCATTACGATCCAAAAGGAAAAGGTGCAAAAGCGTATCGTCGGTTGGCGCAAGAATTTTTAGGTAACTAGTTAGTACTCTATGGCTCTTGGGAGGGGATTGGGATCATTGATTCCACCAAAAAAACAACAAGCAACTCGTTCACGAGTGCAACATGTTTCTCATGCAAAAGATGAGGTTGTTGATGATGGAAAAGAAAAGGTGATTGCGTTGCATGTTCCGCTTGCGCAGGTTTCTGTAAACAAAGAAAACCCTCGTAAGAATTTTAGTCACGAGGCAATGGAGGAGTTGATTGCATCTATTAAGGAGCATGGAATTTTGCAGCCGCTTTTGGTGCAGGAAAAACATGATGGAAGTTATGACTTGATTGCTGGTGAGCGACGGTTCCGCGCGGCAACTATGTTGAACCTTCTAACGGTTCCAGTAATTGTTAAACAGACAAAGGATAGTCAGGAGAAGTTGGAAATTGCGCTTATTGAAAACATCCAGCGTGATGATTTGAATATTATTGAAGAGGCGTGCGCGTATCAGCGGTTTGTGGAGGAGTTTGGTTTGTCACCAACAGAGGTTGGAAACAGAGTTGGTAAGGCAAGAAGTACAGTGGCAAACATCATGCGCTTGTTGAATCTTCCAGATAAGATTCAGAAGGCGTGTATTGATGGGAGAATTTCAATGGGTAAGGCCCGAGCCCTGTTGGCAGTGAAAGAACCGCAAGAGCAGGATAAGATGTTTGAGTCGTTCTTGGGTGAGGGAATGACGGTTCGGGATGTTGAAAAAGCAGTACAAACGCAAAAACGGTCCAAAGGGGGAAAGGGCTTAGTTAGAAAAGACGCAAATCTTCTGGATGCAGAAGATCAGTTGCGAAAAAAACTTGGCACCAAAGTGCGCATCACGCGACGAGGTGAGCGAGGAAAAATTGAAATTGATTACTTCTCAGTAGAAGAGTTCAAGAATATTATTGATCTTCTTCTGTCGTAATTTTCTTGAGCAACCAAGAAGCAAGTGAGCGCTTGCTGTGCTGTTTAATCGCACTGCGAGCGTGATTTGTTTTTACAAACTTTAGCCAATC
>CAYZOG010000008.1:5214-6586 GCA_964480225.1 uncultured Gammaproteobacteria bacterium
CGGTCCGCAAACTTAACAATCATCACGCGGACGTCATTAGCAACAGCAACAAACATTTTTCTTAGGTTTTCAATGTATCGTTCAACGCCGCGGTATTTCAATTTTCCAAGCTTGGTAATTCCAGCAACAATTCCGGCAATGTCTTTACCAAAGTTTTCTTCAATTTCTTCCAAAGTTACATTGGTGTCCTCTGGAACATCGTGGAGTAGAGCAGCAATAATAATAGATTGGTGCATCTCCATTTCAGCCAATTTTTGCGCGGCCGCTAGGGGGTGAACAATGTAGGGTTCGCCAGATTTTCTACGCTGTCCTTTGTGGGCATGATCAGCAAATTCATATGCCAACCGGATCAAGTCCAAATCCGCTGTTGGATCATGCTCTTTAATTGTGGAAATTAGGGCATCTACTGTGCCTGGTTTTGGTTTTTGAGCTTTCGCCATATGTCTCTACGGTAGCTGCTATTGACAAAAATGTCTATACGTGGTATAGTTTGGTCGGTGATGTTTAGGGAATACCCTAAGCCAAGGAAAAAACCTCCAGACTATTTGGCGGTTTTTTCTTTGTTTAATTTCTTGAAGGCTTTATCCGGATGTGCTAGGGTATATCCGTGGTTCCGAGAGGGCCTAAGCATCACCATTGGCTAGAGGTTACCTAATTCGGGCCACACACAAGTCCCTGCACCGCTTTGCGGTCGGGGTTTTTTGTTTTTGTCGAAACTTCTGTAACAGAAAAGCCCGTCCAGTGTTCTCGCGTGTGCGAGGCTGAACGGGCTCGTCGCCCTGGCGGTCAGGCGTGACGCCTAGTCGCAGGGGATGGTGAACCGCTGTTGGGCGGGCTGGCAGCTTTCGCGCAGTGTGTCCTCAACAGTCAACTCCAGTAGGTAGTGGCCGCACTCCTCAGGGTGGAACTCAAACTTGACGCTGTTGCCAGTCTGGATGAGTTCTGCTTCGTCATAGTGCGGAGGGCTGTACTCAGTGTACGTCTCGTTGTCAGGGCTGTGGTACACCTGCCACTTGTGATACACCCAGTCATCGGCACTGTGGACCGAGTAACTGGGGGTGCCGTCAAAGCGTAGGTACAGGTCTTTGGGGTTGTAGTCCTGGAAGACCTGGACGTACTGCGTGATCGGTGTGCTGGGGTTGCCGCTCGTATCCAGGTAGCTCCCGGTGAACTCAGCGACTGGGCAGGATGGCTCCTGCGCCATCCCAATCAGTGTGAGCTCCAGATTCTGGGAGTTGTAGTGGATCGGGTTTTCGCCGTTCTCATCCCGGATCTCGTAGCTGAAATCGATGATCGGCTCCGCAATGAACGGGTGGGTCTGCCGCTTTCCGTACAGGTGGTTGGTGAACAGCTGAGGCTGAAACGTCACCAC
>CAYZOG010000008.1:6686-22841 GCA_964480225.1 uncultured Gammaproteobacteria bacterium
AACTTGAACGTCCCAAAGGGAGGGAAGTTCTCCAAGTCGACTTTGTTGTTGTACTCCCACTCCAGCTCTTTGGAGAGCTCCTGGGAGTGGGTGTGTGCAGGGGAGGCGTCAGCCTCGTCGCTGGTTCCTGGCTCACATCCAATCGCCCCCATAAGGGCAACCAGACTCAAAATTCTCATCGCGCTCATAAACCCTCCTACCGGTTGTGTTGCGCCGCTGTCAATGTTCGGTGTCCAAGTGGACACTGCATTCTAGCCTAAACACCTCTTTTTGTCAATGCTAGGCTGAGTACAGAAAAAGCCCCGGAGAATACATTCTCGCAGGGCTTAATCGTTGGTTTGCCACGCGTGACGCGTGGACTTTTGTCGACTACTCGTCGCCGGGGCAGGCCCAGGTGACCGGAACGGCGACCGAGTCGCTGATCTGGTACTTGTTGGTGACCTGCAGGATGATGCGGAAGGTTCCGCACTGGACGGCTTTGATCGAGGCGTCGTTGATGCTGCTGGGTGTGACCAGCGGGATCTGGGGGTCGTTGCCGGAGTCAATGTGCTCCATGACCATCCACTCGACGTCCATCTTGGACACTCCGGCGTACATGCTCTCACCGTCCTCGCTCATGATCGCGTCGACCCAGACCACGCTATCGAGCGGGATGGGCTGCGGATCATTGACCAGGTCAACCTTGTGTCCGTTGACGTGAGTCGTGACGGACATGCGGGCGGTGGGCGTGGGGCCGGGGATGGTGATCCCACTCAGGAAAACCTCTGCCTCGCTGTCACCCATGTCAGGGTGGTGAGAGATGAGGTCTGCCTTGAGCCAACCATGCCGGCCAGATCCCAGGTTCTCCATGGTGGAGTGATGCTGCGGCGCAAACCGGATGAACATCCGGAAGTCCGTGCTGGGCTGGATGACCACGCCGTTGGAGTTGGTGAGGACCTCGTAGTCGAGGATCCCGTCGGAGAAGCCGGACTCAGTCCGAACGTTCTCCAACTCCACCGGGAACGGGCAGTTGTTCTTGACTCGCGTGTACTCCCCGGTGATTCCATTCACCGGCGTGGACTGGAAGTCCACTTGGTTGTCCACCTCCACGCAGAGACCCACGTGTTCCGGCGCCGTGGGGAGCTGTTGCTCCGGCGCCTGGTCCGTGGTCTCCTGACCGTGCTCCACAGCACAGCCCATCATGGTGATGGCCGCGATCGCGATGTAAAGGAACTGACGCATAGTAAACCCTCCTACAAGTTTTGCGTCCAATGGTTCATCAGGTACTTCCTGACTAGAGCGGCAAATGGCTCGTGAACAACATACAGAATATGCTCTTCATGAGCTACTTACAACAATCAATACTACCACAAAAAAGCGGTTTTGTCAATACTAAAAAGCAAAAATCGCCCTTATTTAAGCGATTTTTTGCCTCTAAATTACTCTTCAGAATCCTCAGTTTTTGCCTTTTTGTAGGTGCATTCTTTATTGCTACATCGGACCGTATCTTTTGCTCCGTGAACTAGAAGTGCTTTACAGGTTGGGCATGCCGCACCGGTTGGCTTGCTCCAGTATGCCTGATCACAATCTGGGTACTGGTTACATCCGTAGAAATTTCGTCCACGCTTGCTGCGTTTCACAATAATTTCACCTTTGCCACAAGTAGGGCAGTCCACACCAGTTTTCTTTTCAATTGATTTGATATTCTTACAATCTGGATACCCGCTACATCCAAGGAATGGTCCAAAACGTCCGTGCTTCATTGCCATTGGCTTTCCACATTTCTCACATGGATCATTTACACCCTCAATCGCAGCTTCTTCTTTTTTCTCATCCTCGTCAACAGGTTCTGTATGACGACATTCTGGATATCCAGTACATGCAATAAACTTTCCAAACCGCCCAGCCTTGATAATCATATCACTCTTACATTCTGGACATTTCTTATCAATGGCTTCTTCTGTAAGCTCTTTCTTAGAAAGCGTCTTTTCTTTTTCTTCAAGAAGTTTTGCAAACGGCCCATAAAATTCTTTGATGGTCGCATTCCATTCTTGCTTTCCTTCAGCAATTTCGTCCAGGTCATCCTCAACTTTTGCGGTAAAGTCGTAGTCCACAATAGAGGCAAAATGCTCTACCAAAAGGTCGTTCACCAAAATACCAATGTCTGTTGGTGCAAATCGCTTAGCATCATTGCGCTCTACATAGTTTCGCTTCTCAATAGTTGCGATGGTTGGCGCATAGGTAGACGGACGTCCAATCCCGCGCTCTTCAAGCGCTTTAACCAATGTCGCATCTGAGTAGCGAGCGGGTGGCTCAGTGAAGTGTTGGTTTGGTGTGATGGCCTTTGCATCAACTGATTCTTTTTCCTTTAGTACTGGCAAGATGGTTTCTTTGGAAAGTCCAGGATAGATTTTCAAGAATCCATCAAATTTAATGGTCGAACCAGCCGCGCGGAACAAGTATTTTTCATCACCATTTGCAATCTCAATACTATTTTGCGCTAGAATCGCATTGGCCATTTGCGTTGCTACAGCACGCTTCCAGATCAAGTCGTACAGCTTAAACTGCTTTGAATCCAAATGTTCCTTAATAGACTCTGGAGTAAACTGCACATGCGTAGGGCGGATTGCCTCGTGAGCTTCTTGCGCACCTTTAACCTTCTTCTTGCTGAATTCACGAGGTTTATCAATCTGGTATTCCTTACCAAACTGCTCATGCACAAAGTCATACGTCTCATTCAAGAATTTCTCAGACAAGTTAACAGAGTCAGTACGCATGTACGTGATCAAACCAACCTGTCCATCTTTCCCACCAAGCTGCACACCTTCATACAACTGCTGTGCAATACGCATGGTTTGCTTTGATGAGTAGCCAAGTTTGTTGTTGGCGTCCTGCTGTAGGGTAGAGGTTCTGTACGGAGGTTGTGGCTGTCGTTGCTTGTCTTTAGTTGCTACTGAAGCAATTGTAAATTTCCCGTTTTCTAACTCATCAAGAATTGCTTTGGCTTCTTTTTCAGAACCAATAGCCATTTTGTCGAGTTTTTTACCAGACACTTTATGGAGCTTTGCCTCAAATTCCTCTCCAGCATCAGTTGTGAACTGTGCAGTAATGCTCCAGTACTCTTTTGAGTCAAATGCTTCAATCTCTCTTTCACGTTCTACAATCAATCTTAAGGTTACAGATTGTACACGTCCGGCGCTCAAACCTCGGGCAACTTTGTGCCAAAGCAGAGGAGAGAGCTTGTATCCAACCAGTCGGTCCAACACACGTCGCGCCTGCTGCGCATCCACTAACTGCATATCAATAGTGCGAGGCTTTTCCATAGCCTCTGTGATAGCGTGCTTGGTAATTTCGTGAAACGTAATTCTCTTACTGGTTGCTGGGTCTACTTTTAGGACATGAGCAAGATGCCAAGAAATAGCTTCTCCCTCTCTATCTTCATCAGTCGCAAAGTAGATCTCATCAGCCTTTTTAGCTGCGGCACGGAGCTCTTTAATAGTGGCGCTCTTGTCCCGAGAATTGGTGTATTTTGGCTCAAAATTATTATCAACATCAACACCAAGTTTGCTCTTAGGCAGGTCACGAATATGACCAAAAGAAGACTTTACGGTAAAGCCTTTGCCAAGAAATTTAGAAATGGTTTTTGCCTTAGTAGGCGACTCAACAATAACTAGTTTACTCATAGGGTTTGGTCTGGAGCATAGGGGAGTCGCCACAGTCTGTCAACTACAGCCATGCTTACGGCCGACGACGTTCCAAAACTGATTGTTCAGAGATCCAATGCTGACGAGTTTCGCCAACAAGCATAATTGATCCTGTGATCAACACTATATCGTCATCCTTGGCGTTGTGCAAAATTGCCTCCAGCGCCGCACCAGAATTTGGGAAGGTTTGTGCGGTCATATTGTGACTTTTGGCGAACTCAGCAAATACTGACGGATCGGTTGGTTTTCTAAATCCAAACGCCTCATATGCGGTGAAGTAAAACTCGTCCACATATGGCTTAAGTTGCCCCAACAGTGCCGCATGATCTTTAGTGTCAGTAATCGCAAACATACAATGCACTGTTGGTTTTGTATCAAACCCTCTCAACACCTGATCCAGCGCATCAACTGTAGACCGCATCTTATCCTCATTATGTGCGCCATCAATAATCACCAACGGCTTGCGCTGCATTACTTCCATACAGCTTGGACGAGTGGTGTTAGCAAGTCCTTCCTTAATTGCAGCAAACGGAATGTTAAGCGCGCGTGCTGCCTCAATTGCAAGCACTGCGTTTTGCGCTTGATGATGACCAATCACACCAAGATGATATTGCTTTCCTGCATGGGTAAAGTCTGTGCCGTCTACACTCACACTAACCATCTCTGGCTTGGGAACATATTCTTGTTTCTTTGGTGGGTGCACGTTTAATGCATCTGCAAATACCGCACGCACACTTTCATCTCGCTCTGCGCTCAAAAACGTAGTTCCAGATTTAATGATTCCAGATTTCTCCCACGCAATCTTTTCTTTGGTGTCGCCAAGCAATTCTGTGTGATCCAAACCAACATTGGTGATGATGGTTACGTCCGGAGTGGGGATGGTGTTGCTTGCACTAAACCGTCCACCAAGCCCAACTTCCAAAACCGCGTGGGTCACACCGTTGCGCACAAAGTGATCTACAGACAGCGCAAACATAAATTCAAAAAACGAGATCATACCATATGGCATGTCACTTTCATGTTTTTCCAAAACAGATTTAAGCCGCGCAATCCCTTTTGCAAACTCTGCAATAGAAATAAATTTCTCACCAACTCTAATCCGCTCAATATACGTTGTTGGGTGAGGGGAGTATGTAGACCCGACATTCTTTCCGCTGGCCAACAAAATCTCATGCACCATTTGTGTGGCAGATCCTTTTCCACTAGTTCCGGTGATGTGCACCAAATGTGGAATTTGTTTTTCAGGATTACCAATCAGATCCAAAAACCACTGCGTACGCTTAAGATACACCTCACACTCTGACGTGTCTTTCATGAACTCCTTCTTAGGAAAAGAATCCAGATACGCAAACAAATCCGCAATCGCGTCGTGATACTCCTTGATTTGTGTTGTGGTGTATTTCATATGCTGATAAAGCGTTTGCCGCCAATGTCTTTGAGAAATCCTTCAATCTCCATTGCAGTTATCGTACGGAGAATTTCTGGATGTGGCAAATCCAGGGCTTGGGCCATCTCATCAGCGCGTCTGGCGTCAGCTTTGCAAAACGCATACATTTTCTGGAATGGTTTTGGCACATTTTCTCCAAAAGCTTCCGCTCCTAACCCCAATAGCTCCAGCACATCTTGCGCGCTGGTAATCACAAACGCACCCTGACTAATCAGCTGGTTACATCCTGCGCTCATGGGGTTAAATACTGAGCCAGGCACTGCACCAACCATTCTATTATATTCCAACGCATGGTTGGCCGTGATTTTGGATCCGGATTTTTCTGCGGCCTCAATTACAATAGTTAACACGCACAGCCCCGCAATAATTCTGTTGCGTTTTGGAAAAGAATATTTTGGCGAGTGGGAACCTGGAGGTGATTCGCTAATAACAGCACCGCCAGAATTAATAATGGCGTGCGCAGTACGCAAGTTGTGTTGCGGGTAAATACTAGCATCATCACATCCGCCAGGAACTACAGCAATAGTGTGTCCGCCAGACTCCAGTGTGATGGTGTGCGCCAACACATCAACGCCGTACGCCAGGCCACTTACAATACCAATACCACTCCGCACAAGCGGAGGAATAAGTGCATGAAGCACTTGCTTCCCGTATGTTGTGATTTTCCGAGTCCCAACAATCGCCACCAGCGGACGCGCACAATTAAAAACACCGCGGACATATAACTGTTGCGGCGGCGCGTGAATCTTGGCAAGTAACGGGGGATAGGAAGAAGAACCTAAATCAATGCGCTGCATCAGTTCAAAAATTGCTCCTCAATAAGCTGAGGCAATTGATGCAGTATACGTGAAAGTTTGATTCGTTCAATAGGGTTCATGTGACCAAGCACGTACTTATCTGTGGGTATCTTGGGGTTACGTCCAACACCAATCCTGATTCGCCAAAATGCGTTGGTTCCAAGATGGTCAATAATTGATCTGATTCCATTGTGTCCGGCTGGACCTCTTTCAAACTGAACTCTAATTTCTCCACGAGGTAGATCAACTTCATCATGCACAACTACAACTTCATTTGGTGTTCCGTCATGCCAATCCATGAGCGCACGTGTTGCTTCACCAGATAAATTCATAAAGGTCTGCGGCTTGGCTAGCACAATTTTGGTTTTCCCAACACGGCCAGAACAACTGAGCGCTTTTGTCTTGCGCTGTTCGCTCCAACTACTGAGGCCCCATGCATCACATCGTGCTTTACGAACCGCGTCCATCGCCAAAAATCCCACATTGTGGCGAGTGTGTTCGTATTGTTTCCCTGGATTCCCAAGCCCGACAAGCAAGAGCATAGCGTTACCCTCTAAATTTCTTTACGGAGATGAAGATTGGCACTCCTTCAAAATCATATGATGCACGGAGCTGGTTTTCCAAGAAGTGCAGGTATGACTCGTGAAGTGAAGTTTTGTATTTGATAGTCACCATGAAGCGCGGAGGTTTTGTACCAACTTGCTCAAAGGCCAAAATCTTTGGTTTGCGTGAACCTTTACCAATAGTTGGCTTGTGCTTTCTGGTTGCAGCTTGTACCCATGTTTCTAGTTCTTCTTGCGGAATGATTCTCTCGTGCTTTGCTGCCACCTCTTCAATCATATCAAACAGCTTGTGAACACGGAATCCTGTTTTAGCAGAAACAAACATTACTGGCGCCCATTTCAAGAATGGATAAAACACACGAGTCAGCTTAATCAACTCTGTGCGTTTTTCCTGTGAGTGATCTTCAACCTCATCCCATTTGTTCATGACAAAGATAATTCCGGCGTCTTTGTTTTTGATCATACTGATCAAATGCTTTTCCTGATTTGAAAATGGCTTAGTCACATCAAGGACAAGTAGGGCAACGTCTGCTTCATCAATCGCACGGATACTATCTTGCACACCAAATTTTTCTAGCCCAGGTTTTACTTTTGCTTTCTTCCGAATTCCAGCGGTGTCAATAATTCTAAACTTCTTGTCCTCATACTGCACATCAATATCAAAGGACTCGCGAGTGGTGTGAGGCATTTCTGAAACAATCACCTCATCACTTCCTGCAAATGCGTTCAGCAAAGAAGACTTTCCAACGTTTGGCTTTCCAATCAACGCCACTTTAGCAATCAGATTCTCACTGTCATGCTGATGGTCAGTGTTTGGAAGTTGCTCATACACATGATCAAGCATGTCTCCAATTCCACCACCACCGGTAGCAGAGATGGTAAACGGTTCGCCAAAGCCAAGCGCCATACTTGATTGTGTCATTGCTGGAGTTCTCCATTTACGAGTGTCAGCTTTATTGGCCACAACCACAACTGGCTTGTTCAACTTACGCAATCGATTAGCAAGTTCTTCCTCCTGCGGCAAAATCCCAGTCTGGATATCAACCACAAACAACACAACATCAGCATCTGTAAGCGCAAGCTCAGACTGGTCAATCACTTCTTGCTCAAACAAATATTCTTTTTCATAGGTCAGCCCACCAGTATCAATCACGCGGATTGGAGTCCCGCGCCAATGCATCACACCAATGTTACGAGTTCTGGTAGTTCCAGACACATCAGAAACAAGCGCCTTCTGCTTTTCCAAAAGTCGGTTAAACAATGTTGATTTTCCCACGTTGGTTCTTCCCACCAGCGCGATTGTTGGCATGGTGGCGTCTACTGCTCTGCTCATATTATTGTTCTGTGCTTGTTGCGGTTTCTGTATCAGTCTCTGTACCGTCTTCTCCAGTATAGTCTTTTCCAAGGATGATCAAAACATCTGTGCCATCAGCAGGTGCTGTTGGGACGATATCAAGGTCTGCTGGTGTGGCAGGGAAGCCAAGAGTCTGTGCAATAGCTTCTGCCTCTTCTGTGAACTTTCCATCACTAAAATCATAGATCACGGTGTGAGAGTATGGTCGGTTTTCTGCGTTGGCTACGCTTGGAACCACAAACCCCTCACGCTCAAGCTTAGCCTTTACTTTTGAGGCAAGCCCAACAACCCATGTTCCATTTTGTACTTCTACAGAAGCTACATCTTCTGGTGTTTCAATAATCGCACCGCGCTGCTTGTCAGCTTCAGACAAAAATACTTGCGAGTTTGAAAGGTTCCCACTGCCAACCACTTCTTCATTTTCAAAAATCGTATCAATTGCGATTTGGATTTGGCGGAATGTTCTGTCTCGTGGCAAAAGCATGTACAGATTTTCTCCACTTCCATTGCTGAGCAATCCACCTGGCGCATCTGACAATACTAATGACCGAATATTACTGGTGTCCAAGTCCTTAGCAATCTGCGCCAACGCCAGTCCAGTGCTGATATCTACATCTGAAGCAATGTTTCTTTCCAAAACCTTTTTAAGGTCATTCAGTTTCTTTGGGTTAAGCAAGGTTGAGAGTGACAACATCTTGTTCTTAAATGCCACAATCACTTTTTGCTGACGGCGCGCTCTGGCAAAGTCAGAGCCTTCTCCGTTGTTTCCATGTCGAGACCGTGCATAGATTAGTGATGTCTCACCATTCATGTGCTGTGCCCCAGCCTCAAAGGTTACGCGCTGCCATCGGTAATCATCAGTAGGGTATTGCGGGTCAGTGAAGGTTCTATCAACAACAACATCAATCCCGCCAACCTGGTCAATCAACTGCTCAAATCCAGCAAAGTCCATTCTCACATAATAGTGAATTGGCTGCTGGGTAACTTGTTCAATTACTTGTCGAGCAAACTCAGCCCCATTTCCTGGATCATCAAGTTCTCCAAACGCATTGGCGTGGTTGATCTTTCTCCATCCATATCCTGGGATTGGCACAGCCAAGTCGCGGGGGATAGACACCATTGAGATTTCGTCAGTTGAAGGCTTGATACTCGCCAAGATGATGGTGTCTGTAAGAAATGCTCCATCATGACCAACACCACCCATTCCCATAAAGAGAATGTTAATGCGATCTGCGGTCAGTCCATCCACGCGTTTGTCATCCTGAAGGATCAGGTTTCTCAGTGTTCCAAAAAAGCCGCTGTGATTTTCACCGCGGTACCAACCATCTTCTTGATCTGGGCTTGTGCCAAACACAACACCACCAACCCATGTGGCCATGATGATGGTGGCAATAATCACAGAAAAAAACAGTCCTGTGCGCTTGAGGAATCGTTTGAATCCTCTGGGTGCGCGCGCAGGTCGTTCTTCTGCTTTAATTTGGTCTAAAAAGTCGTTTTCCATCGTATTTGCTCAGGGCAAAGTATACTGCAAAACCGTAAAACAGAGAAGAGGGAGGGTTTTGCTTAATTTTAGCGAAATATCAGCACAGAGGCCTTGACAAAACCGGTTTTTTGTGCTATTCTGGCCTGTCTTCGTACCAAATGCCATAGGGGCGTTGGATCGGGGAATGTTGCTCAAGAACCAAGTAGGAGGGGTCATGAGCATTCAGTGTAACAAATGTGGCCACCGGAACGTCTCAATCGTTCGTACCATCAACACCGGTCGGGGCACGTCCTTCACCATCGACATTCCGGCCGCGCGGCTGGTGATGCCGGAGGAGGGCTACATCCGCGAGCGGTTCCAGGAGATGGATGCGGTCATCACGGAGGTGGCGTTGTCCGACTTGATCCACTGCACGGCCTGCGCTCCCAGCCTGCCTCACGGTGTGGCCTGGGTCCCGGCTGAGCCGGTGCTCAAGGCCTTCGATCAGGAGGACGTGCACCTCAACGGCACGACCTTCGAGGATCACACCACCGGGATCGCGCACTGCGCGATGCGGTTCGACCGGCCCATGACGACCACCGCGGATCGCCGCCGACGCCGACAGGCCAAGGCCATGCGCCAGGTGCCTGACGTCATCCCGGGGGCGGTCATCGACCTGACCGCGCGGATCAAGGCCGAGGTCGAGGAGGGCGGACGCGCCATCCGGCGTCGCCTGGCCCTGGACCCGGACGCCCTGTGCGCCTGAGTCAACAAGAGGTCTGACTGACCAACAAGAGGTCGCTTACCAGCGTGTAAGCGACCTCTTTCTTTTTTTAACTTTCTGGAAGAAGTTTGATGTAATCCTCATTGGTCAGCCCAGCATCCAATAAGTCTTGAACTGTGATTTTGTCTCCAGGAGAGAAGGCAGAGAGCTTTGGTGGTTTAATAGGAACGCCCGGATGGATTGTCCAAAGTTTGTCTGCGTCTTCACCAGGCATTTTTTTAATGATGACTGTTGCAAAATCCGTTTTGGGTCTTGAGTGACCTTCAGGTTGCTGAACAGAAAAGGAGATTGGAGCACTCTCTTTTTCTTGCAAAACAGTGACAGGAGTTGCTGGGTCAAGATCTTGCAATTGAATGATTCCAAGCTCTCCTTTGATGTTATCTATCTTAAAATACAAACCAACCTCTTCTGCTGGATCATCAGTTCTTTCTTTGGGTAAGAATGCATTTTTAGGGGCTCCGGCGGCCAAAAGCGCCTCTCTATCATCCTGTCTTTGTTTTACGTTGTCGGCTAATTCATTGGCGCCTGCCTTTGTAATCACATCAAAGATAGTGTCTACACCACCCTCAGAGGCGGGTAGGAACACAGAACCACCCGGGGTATCTGGGTTGCAGTGCATCTGATTGGTTCTCTCGTAAAATACAAAAGACTCACTAGGAATAAGCACTTGGGCATCCTTAGGGAGTTTCATCCATTGATCTTTGAGTGAGGCTTTCCCTCGTTCTCTGTGTGCTTCTGGATTCATATAGTTACTGACTTGCTTTAAATTTTTCTCCAGGTTTTGGGAAGTTGCTTGTGGTTTTTTGAGATTGTTGCGCAAGAGATCTTCCACCGAGTTTGCTCAGTGCAAAAATCATGCGTAGTGAAGCAGCGATCTGCGGGCTTTCAATAATAAATCCAAGCAGCTCCTTACCAAAAGAGAGGATTGCAACTTTGTCACCGTAGATATCAATTTCTACAGGTGTATTATACATCTCTTTTGGAACTAATGTTCGTTGCTTGAGCAACTTCTTGTCTGTTTCAGAGTCAGTATCAAAAAAGTCCATTGTAATGAATTCGTCATGCGGAGTGATGATTTCTGTATGGATCCCTTTTTGTGCTCTCTTTTTAACGAACCTTTCAATAATTGGCTGAAGGTTTTTATGGTAGTCAGGCTCATACACCGCACGAAACACGTATGTATTTTCACCTGTGCTTAAAATGTCGTCATAGATCTTTTCAAGACCTGACACACCCTCATAAAATTTAATGCCGGGCTTTTCAGAACTGAGGTTAAAGGTAGAGACAAGCTCTGGAAGTGCGCCTTGAAGAATGGATTTTGCATCTTTTGCCTTTTGATGTTGAGAATCCACAAAATCTTGTAGCTTCATTGGGTGGGCAGGGGAGAATAGAGTTGTTTTACCTTCCTCTTCTTTTTTCTCTACGAGCCCTTTTTCTACAAGGTCATCGAGCACCTTGTAGGTGAGCCCTCGTTTAATATCTGTTTTTTTGCTGATTTTACCTGCAGTAATTTGTCCAAACTCAATAAGTAGAGCGTAGATCTCTGCTTCATTTTTGGTCAGACCTGTTTGCTGAAGTGTTTGTTTGAACATAAAACCCTTGTTTATTGTGCTTTTAGCATACCATACTGGCGTATTTTTGTCAATACTTTTTGACAATAAAATAGCTAAATCTCGATTAATATTTATTTCAAATGCAAAAACGCCTAGTTTTTAAGGAAAATTATGCCATTAATCATTGACAAATACGCAAAAAAGCGTTATAGTGACTTGTCGTAATCAAATACGGCAAACAAACACTACCTTGTAGGAGGGGTTGTGGCAGCGAGTAGCCAGCGGTTTGATTGGGATCGTGAGTGGGCGCAAGAGGCGTACCTGGCAAGCGACTTTGATGAGGGCATGCTCGACGAGCATGAGGTCATCGAGTATGAGCTTGATTACCCGGGTGTCTCTCCGTGTGAGCTCATTGGGTTCTGGGATCAGTCCCAGGACACCGGCGCCAAGCGCAGGAAGCGCTGCCTGACGTGCAAGATCCCGCTGAGGGACGAGTACGAACTCACTTGTTGGAAATGCAAGTGCTGGCGAAACCTGGATGGTACGCCGGTCTGCTAACAGAGGGTAGTAGGGTCAACTAACGTTTGGCCCCTCTACATGACAAGATGACGAATTGTCTTGTGATGTGGAGTACGCACGCACATAAATATCAATATATCGGCGCTGCTATTCTCCAATACTATTGTGCTGATGTTGCGAGTGAGTCATTCACTTGCTCGTAATGCTCAGCACACCAAGGAGGAGCTGTGGACAGAACTGACGAGTATTACGTTCAGATGGAAATGCGTCGCCAGCTATCGCTGAAAGGCAATCGCCCTCATCAAAAAGGGTGTCTGGCTGCCAGCGAGCCGCAGGCGGAGTGCTACTGTTTTGACACGGGGTCCAGAAACGCCGCGTTGAGCTGGAGCAAGTACCAGCGTGCCCAACGACAACGGCTCCGGCCGGCTCGCTTGGCGGCACGAGCCGCACTGCAGCGGGCCAAGGCCAGAAAGCCGCGCAAAAAATGCCGGCGTCACTGCGCCTAACCAGGTGCAACAACAGAGATCAGATGCATCACGCGTCTGGTCTCTCCATACGGCGGGATGAATGGGGAGGAGAACATTCGTCTCGCGATATGGAGACAAACCTCTTGACACTATTTGCAAAAAACCCTTTGTTTTGGGTATACTCTCTTTGTAATTGATAACTTTTAAAGCCGAAACAAAAGTATGGCAAAAGGAATTACCAAGTCACAGCTCATGAACGAGCTTGGTGAGAAGTGGGGAGTAAGCAAGAAAGAGGCAGCAGAAATGCTTGATGCTCTAGTACAGCTTGCATACAGCCACGCAAAGGCTGAGGGTGAAATGATGATCCCTGGTCTAGGAAAGCTTGTAAAAGCACACCGTAAGGCACGCATGGGACGAAACCCAGCAACAGGAGAGCAGATTCATATTCCTGCTAAGACAGTTGCAAAGTTCCGACTTGCAAAGGCTGCTAAGGACGCAATTCTCTAAATTGGTTCAAGGTATCTATACAAAAACCGGCCTAGCGCCGGTTTTTGTATTTATAAGCTTTTTGATTCCTACATTGCTGGTCCTGCTGGTGCAGAAGGCTCGCTAGGAGCTGCGGGCGCACTTGGCGCTGGTGGAGTAGGAGGTGCAGGAGGGGTTGGTGCAGCTGGTGCCGCAGGAACCTCTCCGTGATGTGCAGCAACTGCTCCGGCTGCTCCTTCGTGAGAAGAATTCTTTAGTGCTTCCTTCAAGTTTTTTCCTGCCTTGAACTTAGCGACTTTTGTAGGTTTGATTTCAATTTTTTCACTAGGATTTTGTGGATTCACACCAATGCGTCCTGCGCGTACTCGGGAAGAGAATGTTCCAAACCCGGCTAGCACAACCTCTCCGTTATTTTGAAGAGTGTTAGTAGTGACATCCATCATGGCTTCAACCATGTCTTCTGCCTCTTTTTTGGTCATGCCAACTTTAGCGGCAATAGCCTCGGCAAGCTCTGCTTTGTTCATAGGATTAGCTCCTTACAAAATGAGTAGTTTTACACAAATAGTGTAACACATTTTATCGTGCGTACTCAATCACTCGTGTCTCACGAATCACAGTCACCTTAACCTCACCAGGATACTTCATCTGATCAGCAATGTTCTGGGCAAGATTTTGCGCCAACTGATATGCGCCGTAATCATCAACTTCTTTAGGATTGATAAACACACGAATCTCTCGTCCAGCCTGAATTGCGTATGATTTATCAACTCCAGGCGTGTTATTTGCAATGTTCTCAAGCTCTTCAAGCTTTTGGATGTACAGCTCATGGGATTCTCTACGAGCTCCTGGACGAGCACCAGACAATGCATCAGCAACCTTAGAAATAGATCCAAGCAATGTCTTTGGCTTATCTTCATGGTGTGCAATACAACAGTATGCAATCTCTTCTGGGAAGTTGAACTTCTTCAAAATGGTGTATCCAATTTCTGGGTGTCCACCCTGGGTCTCGTGATCTACCGCTTTACCAATATCATGGAACAATCCAGCTTTTTTAGCAGCAAGTGGATCTGCCCCCAATTCCTTAGCAAGCATTTCACAGAAGTACGCAACCTCTTTTGCGTGTTGCAACTGATTCTGTCCAAATGATGTTCTGTATTTAAGTCGTCCCAAAATAGAAACCAACTTTGGATCAATTCCAGTGATTCCCATTTCATACAAGATTTCCTCACCAGCCTTCTTAATATCCAGTGCCAGCTCTTTCTTTGCTTCTTCTACAAAGTTCTCAATGCGGGCTGGATGGATTCTTCCATCTTTTACCAACTTCTCAAGCGCGATTTTTGCTACTTGTCGGCGGATAGGAGAGAAGCTTGAAACCGTTACCACACCAGGAGTTTCGTCAACAATAAAGTCACATCCAGTTAGGCGTTCCAATTGTCGAATATTACGACCTTCCTTACCAATAATTCTTCCTTTAAGCTCTTCCTTTGGAATAGAAACTACGCTGGTTGCGTTTTCTGAAACCGTAGTTGCGGCAAAGCGTTCCATAATAATAGAAAGCTTGCGGTTAGCTACACGTTCCATTTCTTCTTCATCTGCGCGTTCTAGTTTTCCAATACGCTTCATCAAGTCTTCTTCTCTGCGAGACTTTACTTGCTCCATCAATTTCTCAACAGCCTGATCCTGGCTCAAGTTAGCAACCTCTTCAAGTTTGGTTGCTTCTTTTGCCCGAATCTCCTCAACTTCAGCAGCCTTAGCCTTAACCATTTCAATCTGGTCTTTAAGCTTTTCCTGACGCTCCTGAAACTCGATCAATTTTGAATCAAACATGTTCTCACGCTTTTCAAGGCGCTCCTGAGTTTGTTTGATGTCTTTTCTTCGTTCAGATTCTTCAGCTTTGGCTTCATCAAGAATCTTCACTGCTTTTTCTTTTGCACTAAGCAAAATCTCTTGCTGCTTGGTTTTTGTCTCAGCAAGCATGGTTTCAGCTTTGGCCTCTACAGAGTTGGCTTTAGCTGTTGCAATTTGCTTTCGCAAAAAATATCCAAGCGCAGCACCAATCACTACAGATGTTGCTGCAATTACAATAGGGAATAAAATTGGAGGCATATGTGTTTGGCCTAACACAAAATGCGGCCTAGGTGCTATGCACGTAGGGGAGAGCTAGTTGGATTTTGAGTAAAAATAGTCATAAAATCCAGTTGCTTATCAGTCTCTCAGCCGCAATTGTCAGGTCTTCTTTTACGAATCTTCTGCTGTAAGCGTAGCGTATCTGGGCTGGATTGGCAAGATTGACAATTCGGCAAAAAAGTGGTTGAATTTTAGTGCCAAACGACCTTAGGAGGGGAAGTGGCAAGACAAGCAAAAAGAAAGGTCAGTCCTCAACTGGTGGTCCCGTGCTCCCAAGACGGCTGTCGGTGTACAGGCACTCTGGATCAGATGATGTTGGCGCCGTTCAGTGTCATCAAGCATCAGAACCCGGACGTGAAAACCAAGAAGGATGTGCGCTGGCACCATTTCAAGCCGCTCTGCAAGGAACACTCGCAGTACATCGCGGGGTGTGGAACCATGCGGCAGGCGTGTAAGGAGTTTGGGATCAAAATCCCGCACGCCAGCTCCAACACGGGCGTCGGCGGACCGTTCAGCTACGGCGCGGCCTCTGACGGGCCGTTCTAACAATCCACCCGGCAAACGCCGGGCCAGTGACGCGCAAGTCTTGACAGGCTTGCGTTTCTCTTTTTTTAAAATCAGGTTCTCTGGTATAGTAATTGCAGCTAAAGGTCGGCAAACTGGAGGGAGATCTTTAATATAACTTCTACAATTATGAAGGGACTAAAAATGCTAGCTTGGATCCTTCTCATTATCGGTGGGCTCAACTGGTTGCTCGTTGGTATCTGGGGATGGGATGTAGGTCAGTTGTTTGGCGGAATGGACGCAATGGTATCACGCGTGATCTACGTGTTGGTAGGTTTGTCAGCTATTTTCCAGCTATTCACATGCAAGGGAGCGTGCAAGAGATAAGCACGTTTTTTTATTACAAAAA
>CAYZOG010000009.1:0-5679 GCA_964480225.1 uncultured Gammaproteobacteria bacterium
GGCAGAACCAAAGCTGAGGTGGATACAATCATTCAATGGTTAACTGGATACACCAAAGCTCAGTTCAAAACCATCCTAAAAAACGAAACGGATTTTGAAACGTTTTTTGCAAAGGCTCCAAAACTTAATCCAGCCAGAACCCTGATCACCGGTTCAGTCTGCGGTGTCAAAATTGCCGAAGTCAAAGAAGATCTGATGAGGGAGATTCGGTATTTGGACAAAATGGTTGATGAGCTGGCAAAAGGAAAAGCAATGGAAAAAATCCTCAGGACAGCAGAATAAAAAACACCCCGCAAGGGGTGTTTTGCTTTACGCGATTTTACGCAGCCATCCGCGCATCTGACGCATCTTCCGTTGCAGCAACCTCTTTCCAGTCTGCGGCATTCTCTCCAGAGAACACAGTGAGGTCTCCGTAGTGGTATGAGCGCGGCTGTACACGGCGCAGCAAGAATTCGCCAGTAAGCGCGCCAGCCTTTTTAAACACCATTTTGTTATCCGCAATTTCTTTGGTCATGCCATCCTCATAACTCACACTCCCTTCCTGGGCAGGTGTGATCACGGTTGGCATGGCAAGCTCAGCTGCAGGCTTTCCAAGTCTTCTCTCAAATTCCGAAGCTAGTTTTGCGCCAAGTTTCTTTCCAAAATCATGGCCATAACATGTCGCAATAATAATGTTCATGCCAGCAAGCGCCTGCGGATTCTCCTCATCTTCAACTCGATCAATAAGTGATTTGGCAATGTCACCAGAAGACAGCCACACGTGATCTTTTGCTTTTTCACTGATCGCAATTTTGTCCTCCTCACCATGAGTGTTAAACATCACTGTCACATTTCCACGGGTTTCTTTAAGTGCTTTCAGAATTCTAGCCCCAGAGGTAACCGCGAGCGCTTCTTCATATGATGCGCCATCAAGAATCGCGCTGGAACCATCAACAGAATAGAGGCCGTTCTCATTTTGCAGCTCTACAGCCACATCATTATTCCCATGAAGTTGCTGCATGTACTCAGCCAGCGCTACGGTTGATTCATCAGAGACGCTTCTGTCCTCACTTTTGGCCGGGTGATTGAAGTACAAAAACTTGTCCGTGTTTTTTCCTAGGATTTCTTTTGTTTTAAATTGTTCACGCGCAGCTAAAGTCTCTGCAACTTTTTCCCGAACCTTCTTCTGATCACCAGTAAAGCCTTCAGCACGCAACCCAGCTTTAATCGCAGAGTATGCTTCCGCAAGCGTCATGTCACTGGCTTGTAGCATTTGTCTAATCTCAGGGTCGTCCATTGTTTTGGTAAACAACGCGTAGCGCTCTTCTGACGCCCAACTCTTGTTTGATCTGATACTTCTTGCTGCGCTGCCTTTTGCATACGTGTCTCCTGTGTTGTCCGCAATTCCATGAAGTTGTCCAAGACGTGGGTCAACATCAAGATCTGGAATTTTCTTTCCTTCTGGAAGATAGTCCGCAGCTCTCACACGCATTCTATCTCTGCGCCAGACATTGTCGCTCTTCAGCGCGCCGCTTTGTCCAGGTCGTACACTAGCTGCATCAAGTGCCGCATAAAACACACCAAGCCCATCCATATTCTTTAATGCGCTATACATTCCACGCACCGCTTCTGTGTCATTGGTAAACAAGGCTTGCACCATTTTTTCTGTGGCAGCGTTTCCCATTTCTTTTGTGAACTTGGCGTGAAATGCATCTTGCTGCTCAAGAGATCGGGACGTGTATTTCATCACTCGGCCAGATTTTGTTTTTGGTGCATTACGCTCTCTAAAATCTTCCAAAACAGTGACAAACTCCTTGAGCTGTTCTTTTGTTTCATTTCTAATCGCCTCAGACCGCTCTTGTGATGCAGCAGCGTCTTGCATTCTAAATGCAACACGTCCAATTCCACCTGCTGTAGCAACTGTACCCGCAGCGCCCAAACCTTTAAGAAAGCGTCTTCGGCTTTTAAACTTACGTTCCAATTCTGCTGTTTCGTCCTCTTGTTTGGGTGTTGGAGGTGCCTCAACAGAAGGTTCGGTAGGTGTTTCCGGCGCCCCTCTTCTAAACATTTTTGCAAAAAATCCTCGTCTTTCCATATGATTTGTATTTGCCAAAAGTATACGCCTGAGCGTGTAGAATGTCCAAAAACACAAAGCCGCCGCGTGAAGTTCACGGGCGGCTCTGCCAACTGCGTCGCAGCGGCAGCTAGTTGACGGCAACGAGGGATTCGCAACCGTCTTGAAGTAGGGTTGTCCATCGTGGACACAGCGGATCCGTCACCATGAAGATGACATCCTTGTCACCCTCTTCAAGGGTGCTGCTGATCAGCGCGACCTTGGCACTGACGTTCTCATCAGCTACCACAACGGGCGCTCCGTTTTGACCAGGGCGGCTCAGGCGTAGAAGTTCCACACCAAGCCGGCATCCCGGCACATCGTTCTTAACCGTCACCCGAACCTTCTGTCCAGGTGTCAACGCGTCTACAAACATCTCAATCTCCTGTGGCAACACAACTGTTTGCGTTGAGGCCTGAACAACATCAGGCGGCACCAGTATACGCCGATAGACGCAGTTTGTCAACCATGGTATCCTGAGCTAACTATGAAGTCAGTAACTATCTACACCACAACATATTGTCCGTATTGCGTGAGAGTAAAAGAGCTGTTGCAGTCGCTTGATGTCGAGTACACAGAAGTGAATGTGGAAAACGAGCCAGAGCTTAGAGATGAGATCATCGCAAAGTATCAGTGGCAAACCGTGCCGCTAATTGTGATTGGTGACGAGTGCATCGGTGGTTTTGATGACCTAAACAAACTTCATCAAAACGGAGAATTAAAACAAAAACTACAATGAGCGCAATAGAAATTTCAAATTTTAGTAAACGGTATGGAGATGTTGTCGCTGTCGACAATATTTCTTTAACTATTAAGAAAGGGGAGTTTTTTGGTTTTCTTGGGCCAAACGGTGCGGGAAAGACCACAACCATCAGTGCGATCACTGGGACCAAGCGGTTTGAGGAAGGGTCTATCACTGTTGAAGGGATTGATGTGCAGAAAAATTTTAGAGAGGCTCGGAGAAAAATTGGAATCTCGCCGCAGGAGTTTAATGTGGATTTTTTTGCGACCGCAGAAAAGATTTGTTGGTATGTTGGTGGATTTTTTGGAATGACCAAACAAGAGAGAGAAGAGCGGATTGATGAGTTGTTTACTGCGTTTGATCTTCAGCCACATAGGAAGAAGCGTTTTGTGCAACTTTCAGGTGGATTGAAGCGACGTGTGTTGTTGGCTCGGGCGTTGATGCATGATCCAGAAATTCTCATCCTGGACGAACCTACCGCAGGAGTAGATGTGGAATTGCGTCGCGAGTTGTGGCGATACCTGCAAAAGATCAATAAAGAAGGAAAAACAATCTTACTAACTTCACATTATTTGGAAGAGGTGGAGTTGTTGTGTTCTAGAATTGGCGTGATTGCGGATGGAAAGATTGTGACTATTGCAGACAAAGAAGAATTCACAAAAGACGGCAGCACATTAGAAGACGCCTATTTGCGACTTACCGGCCGAACTGAACCAGAGCACGTATGAACTGGATAGGACTACAAACATTGATTACACGTGAGGTGCATCGGTTCATGAGAACTGCGGTGCAGTCTTTGGTGAGTCCGTGGATTTCAGCGGCGCTGTACATTTTTGTATTTGGATTTGTTGTGGGAACACGGATTGATACCATTGCTGGAGTTACGTATATCGAATTTGTGATTCCAGGTGTGTTAATGCTGAACTTGATTAGCTCATCATTTTCACAAGCTAACTTTTCAATTTATTTTGGAAAGTTCACTCGGTATATTGAAGAGATGTTGGTGGCGCCGCTGTCCAACTTTGAAATGTTGGTTGGGTTTGTGTCTGGTGCGGTAATCAGAGGGTTTATTGTTGCGGCTGGAGTGTATGGTGTGGCGTTGTTGTTTGGTGTTGCGGGGATCGCACATCCGTTGCTGTTTGTGGCGTATAGTATTGCAGTGGCAATGGTGTTTGCGTTTTTGGGGATCATCATGGGGTTGTGGGCAAAAGATTTTGAACAGCTCAGCATGCTGAACACATTTGTGATTACGCCGCTCACATTTTTGGGTGGAGTATTCAACTCTATTGAGATGTTGCCGCCGGCATTGCAAACCTTTACTCGCTTGAATCCGTTTTTCTACTTTGTGGATGGACTGCGATATTCAATGACTGGAATTCAAGAAGCAAACGCACTTGTAGGATGGGCAATCATCCTTGGATTGATTGTGGTATTGGGTGGATGGTCTTGGCACTTGTTTAATATCGGTTGGAGGATTCGGGATTAAAATCTATTGAAAAAGTCCAAAAAAGAGGGTATAGTGATATAACCTCTTTTTTGTATGCGTTTTGAAGCGCAGCTTCTGGAATTCTGTCAGAAGCACTGTCACTTGCGCCCAGAAGAGATTACTAAGCGCAATCAGATTGTGGCGGAGTGCAGAACTCGGTTGGAATATTTTGGCTTCTCCGGCCGAGCACAACTCATTGGTTCTCATGCGCGTGGCACGGCCATCAGGCCGTTGTCAGATATTGATGTGTGTCTTGTGTTTGCGCAAGATCATAGAACCCCAGACAAATTGCTACACCACACCGCTCGGTTGTGTTCTTTGGTGTATCCAGGCAAGCAGATAGAGATGATGGCACATGCGATCAGGGTTTTTTATGACGAAATTACTATTGATGTTGTCCCGGCGTATGCACGTAGTTCTGGGTATGCAATCCCAGAGTGCTATCCAGACACCACGCCAACATGGACAGTGACTAATTTTGGGTTGCAGGAGCAGAAGGTTCGACAAATAGAGAGGATCTATGGAGAATGGGGAGTTCATGTGCTTCATATACTTAAATATTGGAACGCAAAACACGGCAAACCACTAAAATCATACCCAATGGAGCAGGAGTTTATGCACCTTGTAGATAAGGGCCTTTTGGCGTATGATAGAGATGAAATCCTATGAAAAAAGCATTACTAATCGCTGTGTTTTTTGTGCTCTTTGGAGCCGGATGCGCCACAGAAGCGCCGCAGCAAACAACAAATACAACATCTACTATGGCTACTACAGCAGTACTACATACATCAATGGGGGATATTACAGTTGAATTTTATGGAGAGGCTTCGCCAAAAACTGTAGAGAATTTTGTGAAACTTGCCGGAGAAGGGTTTTACGATGGCACACGATTTCACCGCGTGATTGCAGACTTTATGATCCAGGGTGGAGACCCACTATCAAAAGATCCTGCAGCGCAAATGCGATGGGGAACTGGAGGTCCTGGATATCGCTTTGATGACGAATTTAACACACACCCACTTGTGCAAGGATCTTTGGCAATGGCAAACGCTGGGCCAAACACCAACGGAAGTCAGTTCTTTATTGTAACAGCGCCAGCAACACCGTGGCTTGATGGGCGACACACCAACTTTGGAAAGGTGATTGATGGAATGGATGTGGTGATGGCAATTGGTACTGTTGCAACTGAAGGTCCAGACAGGCCAGTAGAAGATGTGGTTCTTGAGAAGGTGGAAATCATTAAATAAGTATGAAGGAAAAATTACTTGGATATTGGCTGCGGGTTAAAACCTGGGTTAAGGCACACAAAATTTGGAGTGCGATTATTGCGATTGTGCTGCTTGGGCTTATGTTTGGTGG
>CAYZOG010000009.1:5779-9994 GCA_964480225.1 uncultured Gammaproteobacteria bacterium
ACAAAATTTGGAGTGCGATTATTGCGATTGTGCTGCTTGGGCTTATGTTTGGTGGTGGCGGAGATAAAGAGCCGGTGATTGAGACCATTACACTTGAGAAAACAACAGTAGAGCAGATTGTTGATGTGACTGGACAGGTTGTTGCGGCTACTGATGTTGATTTGGCGTTTGAGAAAACTGGTAAGGTGATTGCGCTAAAAGTAAATTCTGGTGATGAAGTAAAAGAAGGTCAGGTGTTGGCAACACAAAGCAATGCTGATTTGGCAGCGCAGTTGCAGCAAGCCGTGGCAAGTGCACAAAGCTCACAAGCATTGGTTGGGCAATACGAGTCTGCGTTAAATGCGCAGCTCGCCAAATTGGATGAGGTGAAGCAGGGGGCTCGACCAGAGCAGATTACTATTGCACAAACCAAGGTGACTAATGCGCAAAATGCGTTGAAAGAGTCAGAGGACAACTTGGTAAGTGTTCAGGCTAAGGCAGAAAGTGATTTGGCGCAGGATTATGAGGATATTGCAGATGTGTTGCATGATGCGTTTACTGATGCTGATGATGCCGTAAACCGATTACTTGATCCGCATTTTAGTAATGACAACACCACTAACCCAGAGCTGACATTTTTGACCGCAAACTTGAGTATTGGTTCTATTGCGGAATCTCAGCGTGTGTCTGCAAACCGAGCATTGAATGATTTTAAGGCGGTGATTGCTGCGCTTCCAGCTGATAACAATGGGCGGTTGTTGGCGTTGTCACAAGCACAAACACATTTGGCAGTGATTAGAGATTTCTTTACCACAATGACCAGTGTGATGGTTGAGGCTCGTGGTTTGGATAGTGCGACGCTTGATACCTACAGAACAAATGTGGCAACTGGACGTGGAAATGTGAACACTGCGCTGACTTCACTTACAACACAGTTGCAAGCTATTGATACGCAAAAGGCAACAAACAGTAACAGTATTTCAACTGCAGAGATTTCATTGACCACTGCGCAAAATGCGTTGACTACGGCAGAAAAAGATTTGGCACTGACTTTGGCTGGTTCAACACCACAAGAGATTAGTGCGCAAGAAGCTGCGGTTGCACAAGCAGAGGCAAACCTAAAGTCACAAAAGGCGCTCTTGGCAAGTGCATGGGCAAATGTTGCAAACACTCGTGCACAGATTGGAAAGACCGTAATTAAATCTCCAATTGATGGAATTATCACTAAGGAGTCTATTACTGTTGGTGAGATTGCAACTGCAAACGAGCCGGTGATCAGCGTGATTGCAAATGCAGAGTTTGAGATTGAGGCGTTTGTTCCAGAAGTGGACATTGCAAAGATTGCAGTTGAGGATATTGCCATGGTGACATTGGATGCCTATGGATCTGATGTTGAGTTTATGGCAAATGTGATTGCGACCGACCTTTCAGAAACTGAGATTGAGGGATTGGCTACGTATCGGGTTCGACTGCAGTTTACAGAAAAGGATGAAAGAATCCGTTCTGGTATGACAGCAAATGTTGAGGTGGATACAGACAAGAGAGAAGATGTGTTGGCTGTTCCACAGCGTGCAGTTGTAAGAGATGGTTCGACAAAATATGTCCGAACTCTGAAGGACAATGGAGACATTGAACAAAAAGAAGTACAAACTGGTTTGCGAGGTTCAGACGGATTGATTGAGATTCTTTCTGGGCTTGCAGAAGGTGACAAGGTGATCACCTTTATTGAAGAATAATATGGCGCTGATTGAGGTCAACAATCTAGAGAAGACCTACTACAGCGATAATGAAGAGGCAGCTACGCACGCGTTGCGGGGTGTCTCTTTTGACATTGAGGTTGGTGAGTTTGTGGCGATTATGGGGCCGTCTGGTTCTGGGAAATCCACCATGTTGCAGATGCTTGGTTTTTTGGATGCGCCAACCGGCGGGACGTTCAAGTTTAAAGGAAAGAAATCAACATCATACACTGATGATGAGCAAGCGCATTTGAGAAACAAGGAAATGGGATTTGTGTTTCAGGCGTTTAACTTGTTGGCCCGCACTTCAGTGTTGGAAAATGTGAAGCTGCCGTTGTTGTATTCTGATGTGCCAGAAGAGGAGTGGGATGCAAAAGCAAAGAAGGCAATTGAAGCGGTTGGGATGTCACATCGTTTGGAGCATGAGCCAGGGCAGCTGTCTGGTGGAGAAAAACAGCGTGTGGCAATTGCGCGTGCGCTGGTGTTGGAGCCACAGATTATTTTTGCTGACGAACCTACCGGAAACCTAGATTCAAAGTCTGGGCAAATGGTGATGGAGGCATTGGAAGATCTGCATGATCGTGGTGGACACACCATTATCTTGATCACGCATGAGACCGCGACCGCAGAACATGCGCAACGA
Organism: uncultured Gammaproteobacteria bacterium; assembly: GCA_964480225.1. Classification (GTDB taxonomy): domain Bacteria; phylum Patescibacteriota; class Patescibacteriia; order Magasanikbacterales; family JBBTQS01; genus CAYZOG01. The sequence goes on from CAYZOG010000009.1 coordinate 8,138, forward strand.
ATTTTGCGTTTACGAGATGGAATGTTAGAAAGTGATACCGCAAACGGCAAGCGTAAAAGTGCTAAGAACGATTTTGCTAAATAGTATGCGCATTACCTATCAATTCAATAGTGCATACACCGCGTTGAAGACCAATGCCTCACGATCATTGCTTACTATTTTGGGTATTGTGATTGGAATTGCCGCGATTATTATTGTGATGGCCGTTGGTAAAGGTGCGGAGTCGTTGATTCTTAATGAGATTGCGGCATTTGGGTCTAATAATATTTCTATTGATCCAGGTCGTCGTCCTGAAGGGCCGTCAGATTTTGCAGAGTTGTATACAGATTCGCTTACGCCAGAAGATGTTGATGCATTGAGAAAGCAGGAGAATGTGCTGGGTGTAAAAGAAGTAAGTCCAACAGTTGTGGTTGCAGAGACTGCAACATATGAAGATGAGGCATATCGTGGGAGTATTTACGGAAGTACAGACTTTTTCTTAGAAACGTTTAGTGTTGATGTGGAGGACGGCCGTGTATTTTCAGATGAGGAGGTTAACCAGCGAGCCAATGTTGCGGTGTTGGGGTATGAAGCTGCACAAGAGTTGTTTGGTGCATCAGATCCGGTTGGTGAAAAAATTAAGATTAAGAATCGTGCGTTCCGTATTGTTGGTGTGTTGCCAAAAACAGGAACAGTTGCGTTTTTCAATTTTGATCAGTTGATTCTGATTCCATACACAACGGCGCAGCAATATTTGTTGGGAATTGATTATTACCACAACATTATTTTGCAGATTGAATCTGGTGCGTCAGTAAAGCGCGCGGTTCGGGATATTGAGGAGACGTTGCGTGAGTTGCATGAGATTGATGATCCAGATAAAGATGACTTTAATGTGAACACGCAAGAGGATGCAGTAGAAAGTATTAGTATTATTACGTCAGCGCTAAGTGCGCTGCTTGTGGCAATTGCATCTATCTCTTTGGTGGTTGGTGGAATTGGAATCATGAACATCATGTTGGTGTCTGTGACAGAGAGAACTCGTGAAATTGGATTGAGAAAATCACTTGGGGCAACAAGAAAGAATATTTTGCAGCAGTTCTTGCTTGAGGCGGTGCTGCTGACTGCGATTGGTGGTGTAATTGGTATTGCGCTTGGTGCACTGATTGCGTGGGGAGTGGCGTGGATTATGCAAAACTTTGTAGCATCTGGTTGGGGATTCTCATTCCCAATTTCAGCCGCAATTATTGGAATTGTGGTTTCCGGTGTGATTGGTTTGGTGTTTGGTCTTTTCCCTGCAAGAAAAGCAGCATCAAAGAGTCCAATGGAGGCCCTAAGATACGAGTAATACTATGAGACCAGACAATCTTAAAACGTGGCTGTTTCTTGATGGGGGTGATTCATCAGAAACCATGGAGATCCAGACATTGCTTGGGTTTTTAGATGGGCAAACCACAAACCCAACGTTGGTTGCTAAGAATCCTGAGGTTAGGGAACGTTTAGATGCGGGTGAGAAATTTTCTAAAGATGAGATTTACGAATTCTACAAATCGCTTGTTACTACAATTAGTGACATGGTAGAGCAATCTGTGTCTATTGAGGTGTATGCAGATGCACAGACCACAGCAGAAGAAATGATTGCGCAGGCAAAAGAAATGAATGGATGGATTCATAACGCGCACATTAAGTTGCCAACAACTGCAGAGGGGTTGAAAGCTGCGCACGCACTTGTGAAAGAGGGGATTAATGTGAACATGACGTTGGTGTTTTCACAGCAGCAAGCTGCGGCTGTGCATGCGGCAACGGTTGGTGCTAAACCTGGGCAGGTGTATTTGTCTCCGTTTATTGGGCGACTAGATGATAAAGGTGTTAACGGAATGA